>DZDC01000041.1:17631-20257 GCA_022736595.1 Draconibacterium orientale
ACCTTCAAAAAACATATAGATGAGGGACTGGAATGGTATCCCAAAAAGTCGGCAAAAAATGGAGCCTTGGTAAGTGCCATTAACGCCATAAAACCAGAGGTTAATCAACTGGTAGATGAATTTCGGGCGTATCAGAAAAACCATTTGCCCCTTGAAATTTCCAAGGCACTCATTGCAAAAAATCTTTCCACTTCTGCCCTCTTAAATGAACTCAAGAAAGGGATGCACCAGTTTAGCATGGATAACGATTTGCTGCACCTTTCCGAATTGAATCGAAAAATAGCGGATGTGGTAAATCAACAACCCGCTCCTTTTATCTACGAACGGTTGGGTCAACGCTTTCATCATTTCTTGGTGGACGAATTTCAGGATACTTCGACATTACAATGGATCAATCTCCTACCTTTGCTTCACAACGGACTCTCCGAAGGCTATAAAAGCTTGCTGGTGGGCGACCCCAAACAATCCATTTACCGTTGGCGCGATGGCGATGTGGATCAATTTGTGGCCTTGCCAAAGTTGCTGCATCACGATGTAAATGGCATAAATAAAGAGCGAGAAAAACTTCTTGAATCGGTTTTTTCGGAAAAAGTTCTCAATACCAACTACCGAAGCCAACGTAATATCATCGAATTTAACAATCTGTTTTTCAATGAATACCTTAACCAACAATCTCCGTACTTGCAGAATATTTACAAAGAAGTTACCCAAATTGCGAGCAAGAACGAATATACAGGCCGGGTTGAAGTGGACTATTTCACTAAAAACCAAGAAGATGAAGATATTCTAAATCTAATTTTAGAAAAAATAAATCGCTTACATGGAGACTATCGCTACAACGAAATCTGCATCCTAGGACGAAAAAACAGCTATTTAAGCGAAATCGCCAATTTTCTTTTGGCACACAATATTCCGGTGATGAGTTCTGAAGCTTTGCAACTCACCTATTCCAAGGAAGTGAACACCCTTTTAGCCTGGATGCAATTGCTTCATCTTATTGAACCTCAAATCAATGCCTACATCATCCACCGCAATCTTTTTCAAAAAGATTATGTTCCAAAAGTACAGCTTACGCTCAAAACACTGATGGAATTGAGCCATGCACGCGGTGTCAAAATAATTCCAAACCAACTTATTCTCCTCAATGCCTACGATTTACTTCAATTTCTAATCGAAAGTTTTTATGCTGAACAAGACCTGAATCCTTATTTGCTCCGACTCCTTGATTTGGCTTTGGAACTCAATAAAAAAGGAAAAAGTTCGGTGCGCGATTTTTTGGACTTTTGGGAAAAGAGAGGAAAGAAGGTGAGCATACAAGTGAGTGAGACTCAAGATGCGGTTATACTCAATACGGTTCACAAATCCAAAGGATTAGAATTTCCAGTGGTCATCTTTCCCATTGCAAAAATGAAAACAGGAAGCAACCGTGGAAACCTTTTTTGGAAAGAATGTCCCTCTACCCTTCCGGGCAACATTCCTCAAGTACTTCTTCAGTACCTACAAGTGGGTGAGTTAAGCAGTTTTGCCGAGGCTTTTGTGCAAGAAAAACAATGGAGCGATTTGGACATATTGAACCTCTTGTATGTGGCCTTTACCCGACCCACGGAACAATTGCACCTTCTTGTGAAAAAGGACGAAGTCAAAACCCTCTGGGAGAGTTTACAGAAGATCGAATGGCCGAGCCAGCTTCAGCCCGTTATTGACAACCAACGCATCACTTTGGGCTCAGACCCTAATCCCAGAGCCAAAACCAAGGCAGAAACAAAAAAGAACGAAGTAGCACTAAAGAATCTCAGCTCCTCACATCCGCGCCCACTGCGCCTTAAAATTGAAGATTCCACCGATACTCGTAGGCAACAAGGCATGGAATGGCACGAGGTTTTAAGCCAGTTTTATCTTAATCAAAACCACGAAATCCAATTACAGAACTTAACCTTGCGTTTCAATTTGCAGGAGGAAGAAGTGCAGCAATACCATAAGTGGATGCAGCAATTGGAATCAAACCCTCGGTTTTTACCTTTTTTTGATTCACAGTTCCTCCATTTCAATGAGCGCGTTTTGGTATCGGGCAGCGGGCAGGTTTTCAGACCCGACAAGGTGGTTTTTACTCCCACCGAAATATGGGTAATTGACTACAAACGAAGTGATTACGAACTTCTTAGCCCCATGGAAACCGAAAAGCACCAAAAACAAGTGCATCAATACCTCCAATTAATCCGTGAAATGCATTCACAACCCGTAAAGGCCTTCCTGCTCTATTTTGGAAAAGAAATTGAACTTGTGGAAGTGAGGTAAAAAACAAAAGCCCGATGACTCGGGCTTTTGTCACTTATAGAAAAGATATTATAGAAAAATCAAATCTAGCTCCCTTCCACAATCCCAACTTCTTCCTCCGTCAACTCATATAGCTTATACACCATCTGGTCAATTTCTTTGTCGGTGGATTCGATTTGATGTTTTATATCAAGTGCTTTTTGGCTTTCTTGATTGAAGTATTCTTCCCATTCGGCTTTTTTGGAAAGAGTGAGTTTGACTTTATTTTTTTCAATTTCTTTCAAGAATTCATTGTATTTCAAATGATACCAGTTTTCAAGTTTGGTTGAAAGCTTCTCTATATTGAATTCGC
>DZDC01000299.1 GCA_022736595.1 Draconibacterium orientale
AAGATTATAAATTAGGCCTATTATCAGGTGAGTTGGAGCGTTTTGGTACCTTAATCAAAGATAGCAACACAGGTCAAATTGTCGCACATCTACAAGAATCAGGCATTGGCTCAATTATCCTGCATAACAGTCCCTTGGGGCTGATTGAAATCGCCATGAATGCAGCATCATCGGCGTATATGTTTAAAGCAATGGAGATGCTAAAAATGCTTCAATATGCAACCATTGGATTTTCAGTAGTTGGGATTGGAGTATCTGCGATTGGCTTTATGGCAATGAGTAAAAGACTAGATTCTATTGAAAATAAACTTGAAGGCATCAGCAATCAAATTGAACATGGCTTTAAAGACCAAACAATACGCGATTTCCGGGCGCATTTCTCCAAAATCCGTGGTTTACTCAAACAAGCAGATCAAGCACATGAATTAAAAAACCCTGCAAGGGAATGGCGAGACTTGGCAAGTAAGCTAGCTGATGAAGGTGCCTTTTTTCATGGTGAAATCATCAACCTTCTGAAAAGCACAGCATTTGACCAAGAAGAATTCACTCCCTTATTGCAATCTTATAAATTATGCAACTCCGGGCGTATTGCTTGCCTTATGCTATCAAATGAACTGCCTGCTGCCTATAAAGTATCGCTAGACCTTGCAAAGGAATCCAGTACTTTATTCGATGATATTACCCCTGTGTATCTAGCGAGAAAAACGCTCGATGGTAGTTTGCAATTGGAATATGATTCATCCGATAAATTACATAAATCTCAAATTAAAATTCAGGAACTTGTGCGTGCGATTAGAGACCTAACTGAATATGAATCAACTAAACCGTACTTGATTCATACGTTACTTGAAAAAGGCATTAATGGACGTTTGTATATGAACACGATCAGAGAGGAGAAAAACCGTCCCTTATTGATGCTTTCAGTTTAATTATGAGGCTTTTCATTTGCCATGCCGGTGACTGTGGACAAAGTCCAACCTGTAGACAAAGTGAGTTACTAAATCATGCAACTAAAATCC
>DZDC01000300.1 GCA_022736595.1 Draconibacterium orientale
CCTACGGCTCCCCAATTGCATCCACAATCAGTTCCACCATTTTAGGGGAGAGGTTACGCAGTCCTGGGTAAAAGCCATGCTCGAACAAAGATACACTGAGTTGTCGGTTGAGTTTTATCCAGCGGTGAAGGGTTTCGTTGGCACTTTTTGGGGTAACATTGGGGCTGTAAAGCTGTGCTAATTCGCCAAAGCCATAGGAACGTAGTTTGAATCCGATTTCGTTCATGATTGAGTTAAAAGTTTAAAAAAAGCCCCCGAAGGGGCATGATTACATTGCATATTGGAGTTTGCTTCCTAGCTTAGTATTGAGAATGGCCATATCGGCTTCTACTTTCTTGTCTACAACTCGGGCATAGTGTTGGGTTGTTTTAATGCTTTTATGTCCTAACATTCTCGAAACTGATTCTATGGGAACATCATTCATGAGAGTTACTGTAGTTGCAAAGGTGTGTCGGGCAACATGGTAACTCAAATTTTTGCTAATACTCGTTAAATCAGCTAGCTCTTTGAGATATGCATTCATTTTCTGATTGCTTAATATGGGTAAAACTGGGTCGTTGTCAAAAATATCGTCCACTGGGTTATACTTATTGATGATGGAAAGTGGAACTGGCAAAAGTGGAATATTGGATTCGCCTCCTGTTTTCTGTCTTTGGGTTTTAATCCAATAGCCTTTGTCTGTTTTGATGATTTCTTTGCCTTTTAGCTTTTTTACATCGGTATAGGCCAATCCAGTAAAGCAACTAAAAATGAAAAAATCTTTGACTTTATTAATTCGGTCAAATCGTGAGTCAAGCTTAATTATGCGCTCCAATTCTTCATCGGTAAGGTAAGGTCTCGATACTTCCTTTAAGCTCATATTTACACCTACAAATGGGTCTTTTAGCATCCAGCCATTACGAAGCGCTATTTTAATTATTCGTCTGAAACTTTGCAAAAACTTAACGGCAGTATTGTATCCTATGCCTTTTTCTGTTTTTAAATACAGGTTAAATGCGGCTATCATTTCTGGTTTTAG
>DZDC01000165.1 GCA_022736595.1 Draconibacterium orientale
TTGAGTGTGTGGTTGAGTGCTGCAAGTACAGACCATCGCGTCAGGATGGATCCGATGAGTGATGAATATCAGAGCAGTAGGAATTACTCCGCCTTGAGAAAATGGCGTAAAAAAAATGAGGTGGTTTAAGGGCATCCAATCCAACGAGTCAAATCACTCAATCCGTGACAATGGGTTCTTACATTGGATTGAAAGGGGAGGGTGGAAGATATCTACATCCCTGGTATTCGTGGGAATCGACCTAACTTTGAATTTCTATAGTACCAGCCCCAGCCTTGCTTGAGCCAATGCCCAACGAGTGGCATTGGAATTAAAAGTTCCTTTTTTGATGTTCGCATTGTAAAAGCAGCTCCATCACCACTATCCATTACACAAACAAGATGTAAGCGCTCCCAGTAACTCATTCTTTTAGGTTTGCCTATTTGCACATTATGAAAATTATATACTGCGACATCAGCCATTACCTCTGCCACATGACCTTGCTTTGCAGCCCATGGATGGTCAATTATAGCAGCAACATCACCTATGGCATAAATATTTGTGAATCCTTCAACCCTACACATTTCGTTAATCATTACAAACCCAGCTTCATTTTGAGGTAAATCAGATTCCTTTATAATGGAAAGCCCATCTCCTCCTGAAATAAAAAGCGTTAAATCTGAATCTAATTTTGTATTATCCTCAAATACTATCGAATCTTCGGTGAACCTTTTAATCTTTTTACCAAAATGGGTATTTACTCCATAATGTTTATAAAATAAATCCATTTTACTGAAAGCTCTATTCCCCATTCTCTTGCCTGGTTCAGCCATTGGAGCAAAAAAGGTGAGCTTAAAATTTTGCTTAATTTTATTCTCTTTTAACCACACACTAATATTAAACATAATCTCAAATGCAGGACCCCCACGAACTGCTGTGGCGGTTATGTCTTTGGGATTACCTCCAAAGCCGACATTAATATTTCCATGGCCTTTTTCTCTCAATTTTTCCAATAAATCCTTGATGATAAGGGATTCTTCTGGCTTTCCACAGATGGAATGGGTGTACTCCATGCCTTCCATTTTTACTTTTCCCATACCTAAGGCTATGAAAAGATAATCATAAGTGTACGAACTGTTTAAACCTATTACTTTATTATTATTTACTTCAAGTTTGGTAATCGTATCGATAATAATGTTGAACTTATGAATCTTTGCCAATTCAGATAGCTTAATTTGAGTATCCTCATAACTTCGCTTTCCAACGGGTATCCAAATTGAGACTGGATAGATAAAAAGAAAATCTCGATCTGAAATCAAGGTTACTTCGTAATTCTTTTTACGCAATTTAATGGCTGCTTCTACTCCAGCAAAACCACCTCCTAATACTACTACTTCTTTTTTCATTAATATCACTTATTTAGAAGCTTCAAAATTACTGCTTTTATTTTTGTTTTAATTCTAAATTTTGTTTTTTATTGTTTATTAAAAGCGATGAATATCATTGTTATATGTAGATTATGAGGTAATATTTATTTAGAATGAAAAATATTTATGTCTTCCGAAACTCTTAAAATTGTCTTAAGATGAGGCTGCATAGCATGATTTAAAACTTAATTTGATGAATTATTTTAAATAGATTCTCAAAGTACATTTTATTTCCTATTTTTGTAATCAGGTAAAATGAGAAAATAGTCGTTAGGAGTTTCGACTTTAGGGTGTTATAAATAGAATAATCTTTTAAATACTAAAAAAAATGAAGCAGCTTACTTTAATTGGACTTTTGCTTGTTCAAATGGTTATTGTTTGGAGTACAGAGGTTTCTGCACAGACCTTTTTGGCTTTTAAACCCGATAACTTTGGTGGAGCCACATCTATGGCTTATAATCCAGCCATGATTGCCGATAGCAGGCTAAAGTTTGATTTGGAATTTCTTGGCGTTGGAGCCAGTTTGCAAAACAATTGGTTTCAGTTGAAAAGTGATGGATTGTTCAAGATTTCAGAAATCATGGATAGTGCCTATCGAGCCAACTACTTGAGCTTTATTGATAATGATAAACCCAAAGACTTTCTTCTCGATGCCGATGTAAGGTTGCTAAACTTTATGGTGACTTTAGACCGCAAATCGGCTTTGGGGTTTAGCATTAAAGTTCGTGAAATGATGAATGTGAATAATTTCAGCGATGAAGCTGCCGATATTTTTACCGAAAGTATCGATTTGAATAGCACTGTTGGGAAGCAAATGACCTTTCAAAATATGTCGCAGCAAGCCATTTCATGGGCAGAATATGGTCTTACTTATTCGCGGGTGATCTATAATAAAGATGCTCATTTTATAAAGGGAGGCGTTTCCGCCAAGTTTTTGCAAGGGATGGCGGCCATTTACATTTATGAGAAAGACATTTCCTTCAAGGTCAAAAATACTGATACCGCTGAAAATGTGGTGGGAGATTTTGGCTTTGGAGCCTCTTCCTCTCTCGAAGATCTAGCCCAGTTTAAATTTACTGCCAAGCCAGCCTTTGGCTTCGATTTTGGAATGGTGTACGAATATCGTCCAAAATACAACGACTATCTTTATGATATGGACGGACAAAAGAATCTTGAACGCAGAGACCTTAATAAATATCTATTGCGTTTTAGCTTTTCTGTTTTGGATATGGGTAGCATGCAGTTTAAAAAGGATTTTGGTTCCAACGACTTTTTTGTTCAAGAGCCGCTTCTCGCCTTTGACCACATTAAAGTAACTTCCGTTGAAGCACTTTCAGATTCCATCAATGCAAGAGGTTATGTCGTTGGCACTGATCCGTACTTCAAATTTAAGTTGCCCACTACCATTAATGCCGATATCGATTGGAATGTAATAAAGAATCTCTACATCAATGCAGGCTATACTTTTGCCTTAAATCAAGGCTATAAACATTACAGCAAAGGCCATTACTATAATACTTTTACTATGGTTCCCCGTTGGGAAAGCAAGTTTTTTGCTATTTCGTTACCCATGCGCATGAATTATGTGAGTGGTTTCAATATGGGTATAGGATTGAGAGTGGGGCCTCTCATGGTGGGGTCTAACAGCCTGTTAGCTTTGACTGGCTTACAAGAACAAATAACCTCTTCCGACGTGTATGTTGCCTTGCGCATTCCTATTTTATACAACGAACCCAAAGATATGGATGGCGATGGCGTTAGCGATGAAATGGACCAATGCCCTCAGGATAAAGGCTCTTTTGAAGCAAAAGGTTGCCCCGATAGCGATAGTGACGGAATTATTAATGTTAAGGATGAATGTCCTTATACCAAAGGATTGGCTCAGTTCGGTGGATGCCCCGATACGGATTTAGATGGCGTTCCTGATAAAATTGATAAATGTCCCAACCTCGCAGGGTCTAAGCTTTCGGCAGGTTGCCCCGATACCGATGGAGATGGCATTACAGATCCTGATGACTTATGCCCAACCCTTGCGGGAACCATTTCTGCCAAAGGATGCCCCGATGCTGATACCGACGGATTAACCGATTCCATCGACTTTTGCCCAACAGTGGCTGGTGTGGATAGTTTGCACGGTTGCCCTTTCATCGATTCGGATAAGGATGGCGTTCAAGATATCGACGACTATTGCCCCACATTAGCTGGTCTGAGTACCAATTATGGCTGCCCCAATGCCGATACCGACAACGACTCCGTTCCCGATGTAGATGACCTCTGCCCCAAAACTCCTGGCCCAATTTCCAACAAAGGTTGCCCAGAAATTGCTAAAGAAGATAAAGAAATTGTAAATACTGCCTTCAATAATCTTGAATTTGAAACCGGTAGCTATGTAATCATTAGCTCCAGTAACGCATCTCTTGATCCTTTGGCAGCACTGCTTATTAAAAATACAACTTACCGATTGTTGATTCGTGGTTATACTGATAATGTTGGCTCCGAAGACGATAACCTCCAACTGAGTAGAAGAAGGGCTATGGCTGTGGAGTCTTACCTGAAATCCAAAGGTGTTCCTACTCCCCAAATCATTGCCAAAGGATATGGCGAAAGCAATCCCATTGCCGATAATGATACTGAAGCTGGAAGAGGCAAAAACCGAAGGGTAGAACTAATGGTGGTTTTTGAATAATTTTTTTTGAAAATAAAAGATGTTCTGAAAATCTTGATTTTCAGAACATCTTTTATTTTCTCCTCAAACCCAAGAATATTTAAATTATGCTGTGAGATAACTATATGGGTTGATTCAGAATGAGTTTACCGGTTGCGATTGAAACTAATTAATTCACAATTAATAACTTAATCAATTTTTGAATTAATCTTCTAAACAGATTACATTATTTCAGCTAGGGACTTTTTAAATTCAAAAAACCAAATGAATTAACGATACAAATTAAATGAAGCAATTTAGACCTTCTAAGTTTGAGGTTGTACTGGTCAAGAATTGGTATTTGAAAT
>DZDC01000301.1 GCA_022736595.1 Draconibacterium orientale
CGCGCAGAATCCCACACGTCAGGTGCACGCTTTGTTGGGCGCGGGCTTGGAGTGCAACTTGCTACAGCAAACTTCATAATTGCGCATATCATAGACGTTTGCGCATGTACGCACATTCAAAAGTTTTTCCGCTGATTTCACCAACTGCTTGCTCAAACTTTTGGAATCCCGCTTTCTCGTATGTTTTGATTGCCCTTTGATTAAACATCGCCACACCCAACCGCACATACTCACCGTGATAACGACGGTTCTGGACGGCATACTCAACACAAGCCATAACAAATTTAGTCCCATGTCCTTGACCTACTAAATCTGGTCTGAGTCCAAACCCAATCCACAATTCACATTTATTGGTAAGTACTTCATCGGCAAAGTTAGGATATTTAGTAAATTGTCCTTGCAAATCAATGAATTCGATTGAAAGTTCGCCAATCAAATCTCCTTCTTGGTTTAGCACGGCAAATATACCATTGCCCCATCCTTCCTTATCAAGCATGTGGTCGGCTTCGTTTGAGTAATCGTAAATAGAATATTCTTTCTCGTATTTCCATGTGTCTACAATCGTAGAGGCGTATTCTTGATTCATTGGGACAAAGGTGTATTTCATGTTTTTACTCTCGTGAATATTTATCAGGCAAAAGTTCAGAAACATCCACTTTGATTAATTGCCCTTTGCGGGTTATTATAACTTTTGCCTTATTTGAATAATCTGATATTAACTCACGGCACATACCGCATGGGGACACGATAGTACCTAACTCGTTTACCGCTACTATTGTATCAATTTCAGTGTCTCCGCCTGTCGCCGCAGCACCAATGGCGATTGCTTCACCACAGACCGTAATTCTTCCAATATAGGCTTCAATGTGTACTCCAGTAAAAATTTTTCCCGAAGTCGTGCGTAAGGCTGCGGCTATATGATGGCGGTCTTCCTTGTACCTTTTTGAAATTAAGTCTCTGGCTATTTCAATCAATACTTTGTCTTCTTCTTTCATTTTGTTACCTTTTAAGC
>DZDC01000166.1 GCA_022736595.1 Draconibacterium orientale
AGAGGTTACAGTCGGAACACAAACCACTGTTAGTCCTAAATTAAAAGAAGATGCTACTAAATTAGCAGAAGTTGAAGTTACCGCTTTGGGCTTAAAACGTTCTAAAGACAAGAGTGCGAACTCTTCAACGAAAGTAGGAGGGCAGCAGTTGGCTCAATCCGGTGAGTCCGGTGTTATACAAGCCATGTCGGGAAAATCTTCTGGCGTTAATGTAGTACGTAATACAGGCGATCCAGGGGCAGGAGCATACATCCAATTACGTGGACAAAGCACCATTACACAAAGTGTACAGCCTTTAATTGTAGTTGATGGGGTGGCAATTTCTAACTCGTCTATAGGTGGCGGTGTAGATGGTGTAGCTCAACAATCTCGTTTAAATGATATTAACCCCGAAGATATTGCTTCAGTTGAAATATTAAAAGGTGCTGCTGCGGCAGCGGTTTGGGGTACCCGTGCGGCCAATGGTGTAATCATGATTACCACTAAAAAAGGTAAAATTGGTGATGATTCTGGAAAAAACATTAGCGTCGATTTCCATGCTAATGTGGGTTTGGATTGGGTCAACAGAGAATTTACAAAACAAGATAAGTTCGGACAAGGATCTCGTGGTAACTTTGTTGCAAACAGCGGGTACAGTTGGGGGCCTAAACTAGATACTTTAACTGGTTCAAACACATATTATACTGATCCAAACGAGCCTGGTTACGGGGGGTATTTCGTAGATCAAGATGGTAATAAATACTATAAAATTAATGAAAAACTAGATGGCACAGTCTATAATGACAAAAACCGCGAACAAATTTTTAGAACTGGTTTAACCACCGATATCGGGGCAGGTATTTCAGTTGTTAACGATAATACCAACATGTACATTAGTTTAGCAGACTGGAATCAAAAAGGAGTTATACGCGGCAATTCCGATTACCGTCGTTCAAATGTTCGATTTAATTTTTCGAACAAAGTTAATGAATATATCAATTTCCGTTTGAACACCTATTATGCCCGTATTAAATCGAATCGTATTCAACAGGGGTCTAACCTCAATGGCCTATATTTAGGGTACTTAAGAACTTCACCTGATTTCGATAATACAGGATATAAAGGAGTATATTATGACGTCAACGACATTGCACACTTCAATGCACATAGAGGTTATAGAAAATATCTAGGAAACGGTGTTCCCGCTTATAACAACCCTGGTTGGACTATTAATGAACAAGTGAACACATCAGATGTGGATCGTTTTACAATCAGTCCTGAGTTAAATGTTAATCTTACTAAAAAATCTGCTCTAACATTTCGCTATGGTTTGGACTATACTGATGATCGTAGAATAACTTTGTTCCCTTATAACTCTGCAGGAGAAAATGCTGGCGGTTCATTTGCAGAAGATAATTTAGTTGAAAAATACCATTCAATTGACTTGTTTTTAAGAACTTTAATGCCCATTAATGAGAATTTAGACTTCGCTTATATTATTGGTGGTCAATATAATATTAAAGATTACAAAGCACTTGGTGGTACTTTAAATAACTTTACTTACACCACTGAACCAATATATATATTTGATAACTCTGGTAGCGATTCTAAAAACCCAACAAATTCTATTGAGAATGTCAAAAATGCAGGTGGATATTTAGTGTTGAATTTCGATGCGTATAAACAATTGTTTTTCGAATTAACTGGTCGAGTTGAACGTGCTAGTACATTTAACAAAACCATTTTTTATCCCTCAGTTAGTTTAGCTTGGGATTTTAGTAAATATTTGGCCTCACAATCATGGTTTAGTTTTGGTAAGTTACGCACATCTTATGGTACAGTTGGTATTCAACCACCTGCATATATGTTGGCAACTTCTTATATTGCAACAGATCTTATCTCCGGTTGGGGTGAAAATTTAGACGGCGGTTTATATGGTAATCCACTAGTTTTAAATTCCGTAGAAGGCAACCCTAACATTACGCCAGAACTTAAAACAGAATTCGAAATTGGAGCCGATTTACGTTTCTTAAAAGACCGTATTTCATTGGCCGCTACATTCTACACCAATAAAACAGTTGATGTTATTTTACCCGTAAAAGTCGCTCCTTCGACAGGTTATAGTAGCCAATGGAAAAATGCTGGTATTATCTCAAATACGGGTATAGAGTTAGATTTAACAACAGCTATTGTTAAGAAAGAGAACTTTACAGTTAATTTGCTGGCTAATTTTACAAAAAACAAAAATATGGTTGAAGACCTTTATGGGGCAGAAACTGTTTTCTTACAAGGGTTTACAGGTACCTCATCTAGAGCTATCGAAGGCCATGCGCTCGGAACTCTTTGGGGAGGTAAATGGGAACGCGATGCCAATGGCAATATGGTGTTAGATGCAAATGGTTTTCCTGTGGTGTCGGCTGAGGAGGGAATCTTAGGCGATCCAAACCCCGATTGGCAGGCTGGTTTAGGCATGAGTATGGAATACAAAGGCATTAAATTTACTTTCTTATTCCAACACTCTCAAGGTGGTGACATGTGGGCTGGAACAGAAGGTATTTTGAGAAACTTTGGTATTTCGGAAGAAACAGCCAAGCTTTCAACCGCTGGATCTGATTTAAAAACATACGATGACAACACTATTGCAGCTGGTGAAACCTTTAGAGGTAATATTTACGATTTTGGAGCTGGCAATGTAGCTTTAGATCAGTCTTGGTACACCACAACTGGTGGAGGTTTCGGTCCTGTTGGCGAGCAATTTATTTACGATGCAACTTGGACTCGTTTAAGAGAAGTAAGTATATCATACTCTTTACCTCAAAATATGGTAAAAAAAGCCAAGTTACAAAATGTTGAAATTGGTGTTAGCGGCCGTAATCTTTTGTTATGGACAGATTTCCCTGGTATAGACCCAGAAACTAATTTAACAGGTGCAACTAATGGCCGAGGTTTAGAGTATTTTAACAATCCAAGTACCCGATCGGTAATGTTCTCTTTAAGAATAGTTTACTAACATTAAAATTATTAAAATCATGAAATACAACAAAATATATACATGGGCTGCTGCTGCAACATTATTGCTTGCAACTTCTTGCGAAAAGATTGTGCCCGTGGATGAGAAAGACCCCAATCGGTTTCCAGGCTCATCTGAGGAATTAATGATTGCAGGGCCAGAATTGGCAACTGTAATGGCTGCTTCAGGAGAAATGACCCGCATTGCTGGGATGTACACCCATCAATTTACAGGCGCAGATCGCCAATATACTTCTATTAACCGATATATTACAACCTCGGGTGATTATGACAATGCATGGACTTCATTATATGTAGATGGTGTTAAACAAGCCCGTTTGGTACAAGACTATGCCATTAACTCAAATAAAAAGGATTATTTGGGACGAGCACAAATTTTGGAAGCCTATTTAATTGGAATAGCTACTTCACTTTGGGGCGACGTGCCATTTTCGCAAGCGGCTAATAAAGAAGCTTATCCTAATCCAAAATTTGATAACCAATTGGAGGTTTATACCAAATTACAAACCTTGTTAGATTCAGCTATTGTTAACGTAGGAAGCGAAACAGTTTCTGGACCAGTGTATGTCGCAACAGGCGTTTCATGGGCAGAATTAGCGTACTCGTTAAAAGCCAGATATTATATGCATACTGGTAATTATGCTCAGGCTTTAGCTGCTGCTCAAAATGGGGTTGCTCAAGATTGGAAATCAGCTCATGGCGAAAATGATGGTGATATTAATTTAATGTATAGCTTTCTTGATTATTATAGAGCAGGCTATATGACCGCAGACGGTGCATATTTGCCATCTATTTTAGATACTGCAACTATGAATACCAAAACTATCGAAGCGTCTCGATTTTCGTATTTTTATTTAAGTGGAGGTAATACTTGGTATGCTTCACAATACGACCCCAATATGAGCGACGGGATTTTTGCATACAATCAATCCTTTGTTCTTTTTTCTGTCGCTGAAAACCAACTCATTATGGCCGAAGCGGCACGTAGAACAAGTGATAATAACAGCGCTGTTGGCTACTTAAATAATGCTCGTAACTATTGGGATTCATTCTTGGGTGGCGATTCATATCAAGATTTTGTTTTAGCCGATTTCCAAAACGGAGGGATGATGAATCCAAATAACCTACCAGAAGGCGATGTGTTATTAAAAGAAATTCTTTTGGAAAAATACAAAGCTTTGTACGGTACCATCGAGGCATTCAACGATATGAGAAGAACGCATAACTTAATTGGTATTCCTCTTAAGAGCGGAACACAATATCCAGAACGTTTCTTGTATCCTCAAGAAGAAATCAATTCAAACACCAGCACACCATCGGGTAAAACTTTGTTTACAAAAACAGAAGTTAACCAATAGTAGCAAGTTTGACATTTATT
>DZDC01000302.1 GCA_022736595.1 Draconibacterium orientale
CTGCTCCCAAGCATTATCCACGCCCGCCCACACGCAGGTAACGCAAACCGTTGGCACGCCCCGCGCAAAATTGAGTCAAGAAAAATATAAAGGATAAATTCAGATGAAGGGTCGAACTGTAAAAATATATTTGGTTGATGGTATTCCAAGCGGGGTAATGACTGCCGAGATTATGAATTGGACGGGCAAATTTACAGTTGCGCCCCGCACACAATTAGCCGATTTAGCCCAACGTGACGAATTAAAAAGAACTGGCGTTTATATTTTGGCGGGACAGAATCCGAAAGACCCATCACAAGAAATGGTTTACATTGGTGAGAGTGACAACATTTGGAAAAGGCTAATTCAGCACAATAACGACACTTCAAAAGATTTTTGGGGAAAGACAATCGTTATCACCAGTAAAGATGAAAACTTGACCAAAGCGCATGGGCGATATTTAGAAAGTAGGTTAATTCAAATTGCAAGTCAAGCGCAACGGGCGCAAGTTATCAATGGCACGAATCCTGAAATTACAAGTTTGCCCGAACCCGATATTGCAGACATGGAATATTTTTTGGCGCAAATTCAAATGATATTGCCTGTTTTGGGTTTTACATTTGCTGTGCCGCTTCCGAAAATAAATATTGTCCAAAATTCTGAAAGTCCCGATTCTGTATCTCCCGTTTTCCATTTCAATTACGCAGGCTCAAACGCCGAAGCCCAAGAAGTAAATGGTGAGTTTATAGTTTTTGAAGGCTCAACGGCTAGAAAAGCACATACAAACAGCCTTGCAGAATCTTATATTCAAATCCGTGAGAAACTTCAAAAGGAAGGTAAACTTGTAGATAGTCAAAATCCCGATTATTGGGTTTTTGCTCAAAATGTGCCGTTTCAAAGTCCAAGCACAGCCGCAAATATTGTCGGTGGCGCATCACTAAACGGCAGGCAACATTGGAAAGTAAAAAACACTGGCGAGTCTTATGCACAGTGGCAAGATGAACAAATCAAGAAAGCCGAAGC
>DZDC01000167.1:0-1578 GCA_022736595.1 Draconibacterium orientale
CAACAATATAGTTGAATCTTAAATCTATTGTAACTTTTTGTCATGTACTAAGTACCTGCTCACTAATCTCTGGCTTTAACTGCTGTAAAAGAAAACCAATTTTTTACTACTTTAACGGCCTTTAAGAATTGTAAAATCGAAAACGCAAACAACACAAAAACCCTTTGATACTATGATAAGTACCGATCGTTATAAACCTAAAAATAGTGTAAGAATTGTCACCGCTGCTAGCTTATTCGACGGTCATGATGCGGCCATCAATGTCATGCGTCGAATTATTCAATCTACCGGTGCCGAAGTGATTCATTTGGGTCACAACCGCTCGGTACAAGAAATTGTGGATTGCGCCATACAAGAAGATGCTCAAGGCATTGCCATCACCAGTTACCAAGGCGGCCACATTGAATTTTTTAAATATATGTACGATTTGCTTCTCGAAAGTGGCAACGGACACATCCGAATTTATGGTGGTGGAGGAGGGGTAATTTTGCCGGAAGAAATCAAGGAATTGATGGATTATGGTATTGCTCGCATTTACGCTCCCGACGATGGTCGCGAAATGGGTTTGCAAGGCATGATCAACGATTTGGTGCAAGGTTGCGATTTTCCTACCGGTCAAAATATCGATTTTGGAATTGAAAAGATTAAGGAAAAGGATGTAAACTGCATAGCTCGCTTGATTTCTGCGGTTGAAAACCATCCAGATGCGGTTTCAGAATTGAGCCGGCAAATCAAAGCAGAATCAGTCCTTGCCGATGTCCCAGTCTTGGGAATTACTGGAACGGGTGGCGCAGGAAAGTCGAGCCTCGAAGATGAAATTATTCGGCGTTTTCTCGACGATTTTCCCGATAAAACCTTAGCTATTATTTCGGTAGATCCTTCAAAACGCAAAACTGGAGGAGCACTTTTAGGCGACCGCATTCGCATGAACGCCATCAACAATTCAAGGGTTTATATGCGTTCCTTAGCCACGCGCCAAAGCAATTTGTCGGTATCGAAATACGTGCAAGATGCCTTGGATATTCTCAAAGTGGCCCATTACGACCTCATTATTCTCGAAACCTCAGGCATTGGCCAAAGCGATACCGAAATTACAGCTCATAGCGACCTTTCGGTGTATGTGATGACGCCAGAATACGGTGCGGCCACTCAACTCGAAAAGATTGATATGCTTGACTTTGCTGACATCATTGCCCTCAATAAATTTGACAAAAGGGGAGCCATGGACGCCCTTCGTGACGTGAAAAAGCAATACCAACGCAATCATGATGCATGGGATAAAGATTACCAAGATATGCCCGTGTTTGGCACCATCGCCAGCCAATTCAACGACCCTGGCGTGAACGAGTTTTACCGCAATCTCATGTTGATGGTAAGTAAAAAGACGAAAATGGACTTTGACAGCAATATGCCCCGTCAAACCGATTTAAGCGAAAAAATTCATATTATTCCTCCACATAAAGTGCGCTACCTCAGCGATATATCCGATACCGTGAGGAAGTATAATGCCAAAGCCCAACAACAGGCCGACGAAATGCAAAAACTTTATGCCCTTCATTTGAGCTTACTTATGATGAA
>DZDC01000167.1:1678-4328 GCA_022736595.1 Draconibacterium orientale
GGTCCTGAACGCACCAATAGACGTTTCCATTATGTAAGTAAAGGATTGCCTGCCAAGCGATTAAGTACCGCTTTCGACTCGGTTACCCTTTACGGAAACGATCCCCATATTCGTCCTGATATTTATGGTAAAATTGGGAATTCAGGCGTGAGTATTGCTTGCTTGGACGATGCTAAAAAGCTTTATAGCGGTTTCGATTTGTCGCACGCCATGACCTCCGTAAGCATGACCATCAATGGGCCGGCACCGCATTTGGTGGGTTATTTTATGAATGCCGCCATCGATCAAGCTTGCGAAAGATACATCCTCGAAAATAATTTAATAGCCGAAGCCGAAGCTAAAATTGAGGCCTACTTCAAGGCCAAAGGATTGAAGCGGCCTCATTACCAAGGCAATTTGCCTGAAGGTAACAATGGACTGGGATTGATGCTTTTGGGTATTACAGGGGATCAAATATTGCCTGCTGAGGTTTATGCTTCCATCAAAAAATACACCCTTTCACAAGTTCGCGGAACGGTTCAAGCCGATATTTTAAAAGAAGATCAAGCTCAAAATACTTGCATCTTTAGCACCGATTTTAGTTTGAAACTCATGGGTGATATCCAAGAGTATTTTATTCAAAATCAGGTTCGGAACTTCTATTCGGTGAGTATTTCAGGATACCACATAGCAGAGGCTGGTGCCAATCCCATTTCACAATTGGCCTTTACCCTTAGCAACGGCTTCACCTATGTGGAATATTACCTTAGCCGAGGTTTGCACATCGACGATTTTGCTCCCAATCTTTCCTTCTTTTTCAGCAACGGCATCGACCCTGAGTTTTCGGTGATTGGTCGTGTGGCTCGCATTATTTGGGCCAAAGCCATTAAGCAACGTTATGGTGGCAACGATCGGTCGCAAAAGCTAAAGTATCATATTCAAACCAGTGGCAGAAGTTTGCATGCCCAAGAAATCGACTTCAACGATATTCGCACTACTTTACAAGCTTTATATGCCATTTATGACAATTGCAATTCACTGCATACCAATGCTTATGATGAGGCCATTACTACCCCCACCGAAGAATCGGTGCGTAGAGCCATGGCCATTCAGATGATTATCAACCACGAACTAGGCTTGGCCAAAAACCAAAATCCATTGCAAGGCGCCTTCATAATCGAAGAGTTGACCCAATTGGTGGAAGAGGCAGTGATGGTGGAGTTTGATCGTATTTCGGAACGCGGAGGCGTGTTGGGAGCCATGGAAACCAATTACCAAAGAGGAAAAATTCAGGAAGAATCCTTGTATTACGAAACCTTGAAGCATACCGGAAAGCTTCCCATCATGGGCGTGAATACGTTCCTGTCGAGTCATGGAAGCCCAACGGTAACCCCCGGAGAAGTAATCCGAGCCACCTCAGAGGAAAAGGAATACCAGATTAACATGTTGGCTGAGTTGCATACCAAATTTGAAAACGAATCGGCCCAATGGTGCGAAGCATTACGCGTGGCTGCAGCCCAAAATGAAAACGTTTTTGCGGTATTGATGGAGGCCAGCAAGTATTGTAGCATTGGACAAATTACCGATTCTCTCTTCAATGTGGGGGGGCAATATCGCCGCAATATGTAAATAGTACATTTAATTAAAATACTGAACTAATGATTGTTATAACAGGAGCCGCCGGATTTATTGGAAGCGTTTTGGTGGGCGCATTGAATCGCGCCAATCAGCGCAATTTGATTTTAGTGGATCATTTTAATCGTGAAGATAAAATGCAAAATTTGGCTGACAAGAAGTATCATCAATTGATCAATCGCGACGAATTTATTTCATGGTTTCGTGAAAATACCGAAGAGGTAGAATTTGTGTTTCATATTGGAGCTCGTACCGATACCACGGAGTTTGATAAATCGATTTTTGATCGTTTAAACCTCAATTATACCAAAGACCTTTGGCGCATCTGCACCGAATACAACATTCCGATGATTTACGCCAGCTCCGCCGCTACTTACGGAAGTGGAGAATTGGGTTACGACGATAAGCATGAATTGGTAGAAAAATTGGTGCCTTTGAATCCCTATGGCGAGTCGAAAAACGATTTTGACAAATGGGCTTTGCAACAAAGTGAAACGCCCCCATCGTGGTATGGACTTAAGTTTTTTAATGTGTATGGGCCCAACGAATACCACAAAAGTCGAATGGCATCGGTAATTTTTCACGCTTTTAATCAAATTACGGCTTCGGGCGGAATGAAGCTTTTTCGTTCGCACCGACCCGACTATACCGATGGAGGTCAATTGCGCGATTTTGTGTACGTGAAAGACGTGGTAAATGTGATGCTGTTCCTATACAATTTTGATGTTGAATCGGGGATTTACAATCTTGGAACGGGCGTAGCGCGAAGCTTTCTAGATTTAGCAAAGGCCACTTTCAAAGCCATGGAGATGCAAGAAAATATTGAGTTTGTGGATACCCCAGCCGATATTCGCGACAAATACCAATATTATACCCAAGCCAATATGCAAAAGCTGTTGGATCAAGCTTATGAGATTCCATTTCACACACTAGAGCAAGGAATTACCGACTATGTAAGGAATTACCTTATGGAAAGAAAGTATTTTTAGAAATTCTGTTGTGGATTAAAAATATTTAACCACATAGAAATATAGAA
>DZDC01000168.1 GCA_022736595.1 Draconibacterium orientale
ATACAACCTCAACCTTAGACGGTCTAAATTGAAAATTGTCATGTACTAAACAATTGGTATTACATTACCTTTGCTCTTCCAATTGCAAATATATCATGAAGATATTCGAACTCATACAAGCCTTTGAAACCATAGCCCCGCTTTCGCTTCAAGAAGATTACGACAACAGTGGTTTGTTGGTGGGAAATCTCCAAGATGAGGTTACCAAAGTATTACTGGCTTTTGAAATTACCGATGCCGTTTTAGACGAAGCTTTACAGCACCACTGTGATGCCATCATCAGCCACCATCCCATAGTTTTTAAAGGATTAAAAAAAATCAACGGCAAAAACCTACCCGAGAGGGCTGTGATTAGGGCTATCCAAAATGGCATTGCGCTCATCGCTTTGCACACCAATATGGATAATGTTTTGGATGGAACTAATAGCATTTTAGCTCAAAAATTAGGTTTAAAAAACCTTCAGGTGATGCAGCCGCTGAACCAAAGTCTCCAGAAATTAGTGGTTTTTGTGCCCCAAAGCCACTCAGAACTCGTGCAAAAAGCAGCCTTTGAAGCAGGAGCAGGACATATTGGAAATTATGACCAATGCGGATTTACCACCTCAGGCACAGGAAGTTTCAGAGCATTGGAGGGAGCTGAACCTTTTGTGGGATCATTAAACCATATTCATCTTGAACCCGAAATTCGCTTTGAAACCCTTTTTCCTAGCTTTCTCAGCCAATCTGTAATTTCAGCCATCAAGAAAGTGCATCCCTACGAAGAGCCTGCCTTTGACCTCATTGCTTTACAAAATAAAAATGAGAAATGGGGAGCTGGTATCCTTGGAGAATTGGAACATGAAATGAACGAGCTGGATTTTCTCCACCTACTCAAATCCTTCAATGCCGGCAGCAACCTCCGCTACAGCCCGCTCACGGGTCAAAAAATAAAAAGAGTCGCCCTCTGTGGTGGCAGTGGAGCTTTTCTCATTCAGAAGGCACTTCAGCTCAAAGCCCACGTTTTTATTACCGGAGACGTCAAATACCACGACTTTTTTGAACCCGATGGAAAAATGCTCATTGCCGATATTGGACACTACGAAAGTGAACATTTTATACTTCAATTATTTATTGCATTATTAAAGGAAAAATTTCCTACATTTGCAGTCCGAAATTCGGAAGTGAATACCAATCCGGTAAATTATTTGTAATCAACCATTTAATTTTATATTTTCCCTATGAGCAAAGCAAAAGCAGTAGAATCAAAGGAAGTAAGTTTTGCCGATATCTCCATCGAGGAGCGCCTTGTGGCATTGGCACGTCTGCAAAATATCGACTCACAAATCGACAAGATTAGAATCATCAGAGGCGAATTACCCCTTGAAGTTCAAGATTTGGAAGACGATGTGCAAGGTTTACATACCCGTATCGAGAATCTAAGTATTGAAATTGAAGATGTAAAAGCTGAAATTGCAGACAAGAAAGCTATTCTTACTGAAAGTCAATCACTTATCAAAAAATACGAAGACCAGCGCATGAACGTTCGCAACAACCGCGAATACGATTCATTAACCAAAGAAATTGACTACCAAAATTTGGAAATGCAGTTGGCCGAAAAACGCATCAAAGAATTCAATTACGCCATCGAAAACAAAAATGAAGTAATTGAACAAGCCCGAGTTAAATTAACCGAACGCACCGCCGATTTAGAAGATAAACGCAGTAAACTCGAAGAAATCGTTTCAGAAACCGAACGCGAAGAAGCTGAATTGCTTGAACAATCGGCCCAAAACGAACCATTTATTGAGCCTCGTTTGCTTACTGCCTACAAACGGATTCGCGGTAACTCACGCAATGGACTTTCGGTAGTTCCCATCGAACGTGATGCTTGTGGAGGTTGCTTTAACAAAATTCCACCTCAACGTCAACTCGATATTCGTCAGCACAAGAAAATTATTGTTTGCGAATATTGCGGACGTATCCTCATCGATAACGAAATTAATGCCATCGCTTTAGGCGAATAATTCCAACGGCTTTATACCTTATTTAAAGGCTGCCTCCATTAAGAAGCAGCCTTTTCTTTTACCCATCAGCAACGCACTCATCTCTTGACACATAGCCATCCCAAATAACTCAATGGATAACGCAATTCTCCTTTTTTTTAAAATTGATTGTCCTCCTCCTCCAAAGGTATTGGGTAATCTTTTACCTTTGAACTCCAAAACCTTGTCATTTTGAAAGCACTTTTTCTTTTGTTAAGCTTCTTCTTTTTTACAAGTTTTTCTACAACTCCTATAGAAAAAACAGCATCGCTGCAACTCAACGAAGGGGTGCAGCAAGCCCACGGTTTGGTATTGGATTTTTGCTTCGACGAGGCTTCATCAGCCCTACAAACGCAACAAAAACTGCAACCTCAAAATGCAGCCCTGGATTATGTAAAATGCTACTCATCTCTTTTTCAATACCTCAATACCGAAGACGAATCACTGTTTACACGCTTTGAAAATGAATGGGAAATTGCCCTCGAACGCATAGAAAACACCAACCCTCAAAATCCGTTGCGAAATTACCTTTTGGCGGATTTATATTTGCAATCCGCTTTTGCCAACGCGTTGAAATCCAATTACCTTACCGCTATTTTTAAATTCAGATCGGCTTATTTTACCATCGTCGAAAATCAAGAAAAATTTCCAAAATTCATCCCCAATCAAAAGGCTCTCGGCATCCTTAACATCGGCTTGGGTAGCATTCCCAAAAGTTTCGATTGGGTAATGAGCATCTTGCAAATGAAAGGCAATATTAAGGTTGGGCTCAAACAATTGGAAGCCTATTTCAAACTCACCCAAAGTCAAAGTCAATACCGTTATCTGTTGCCCGAAGCTCTACTCCTTTATAGTTTTAGCCAAAGCAATTACGGCGGAAAGATAAATCCTTCCCATCCACTTTGGGTCTTTTACGATAAAAACACAGATTCTCAACTCTTTCAACATCAGCTCAATACTTTTTCTAAGGTGAGCTTTTTTCAGCATTTAAAGCACAATCAAAAAGCCTTAGATGCCATTGAAAGAATTGAAAATTTACTCCAAACCAGTCGATATCACCTGCATTTTCTTCGATTTATGCAAGCCGAATGCTACCTCTACAAAGGAGAACCTCAAGCCATATCTCACTTTCAACACTATTTAAAGGAATATCCCGGACAAAATTATAAGCGAGCAGCGCACCAAAAAATAGCTTGGATTTACCTCATGAATGGCCAACAAGAAGCCTACGCAGAACAAATGAAATGGATCAAACAGCAAGGAATGGATGTGATGGATAGCGACAAACAAGCCTTAAAAGAAGCTCAATCGGCACAAAAACCCAACCCCTACCTACTTCGCAGCCGACTTTACTTCGACGGGGGCTATTACTCCAAGGCCGACACCGTACTGCGTCAAGGATTTACCAAAGGCCAGTTTCATTCGCCTAAAGACCGTTTGGAATACATCTACCGCTTGGCTCGCATCTATGATGAACAAGAAAATGCAGTACTTGCTGAAATTTATTACCGACAAACCATTGAAGAAGGCAAGGATAAACCTTTTTATTTTGCTGCCAATGCGGCCCTGCTTCTTGGCAACTATTTTGAAGAAATGGGAAATAAAAAAGAAGCCGCAAAGCTTTACCAAATGTGCCTTCAAATGGAATACGATGAGTATCAAAATGGAATTAGTCAAAAAGCAAAAGCTGGCCTTAATCGGTTGAAATAAAATGCAATAAACATCATTTTTATGCATCTATTTCATTGTTTATCAATATCTTATTAATACGATCTATCCTTTTTACTGACAATCATTAGAATCGTCAACTATAAACCTTGTTTAAGTTTGCACCCGTAAACATTAAACAAAATGAACGAGAATTTATACCAACACAAAACCCGAATTTTCAGACGAGAGCACTTCAATGCGGCACACCGTCTTTTGAATCCTAACTGGACCGATGCCCAAAATCAAGAGGTATTTGGAAAATGCAACAATGTGTATTACCATGGCCACAACTACGAATTAGAAGTGCAAGTAACTGGTTTTGTGGATCCACAAACCGGTTTTGTAATGGATGCCAAGGTACTTTCAGAGCTCATTCAAAAGGAAGTAATCGAACGTTTCGACCATAAAAACTTGAACCTTGAATGTTCTGAATTTGCTGAACTAAACCCCAGTGCCGAAAACATCGCTTTTGTGATTTACAACCTTCTTCGTTCGCACATTAATCCACAACACGATTTAAAAATTAGACTTTATGAAACAGCCCGCAACTATGTTGAATATCCAGCCAACTAAAAACTTTTT
>DZDC01000169.1 GCA_022736595.1 Draconibacterium orientale
GATGATAAAACCGGATTCATCACCTGGGAATTTGATTTAGCCTCTAAGCAAATCAAAAAACTCAGCCTCGAATTCGAAGTAAAATATCCTAAAGATTGGACTATCCAAAACCTTTGGTAAACCTTATTGCTCAAATTGACAAAGCCCTCCTTCATTAATTCAGTGAATGGAGGGTTTTTTGTGGTCGGTGGAAGGTATAGTATGGAAAAGGAAGAAGGAAGGAATTGATGGTTTGCCCGTCGATTTCGATACAAATTTCTCCGCTGCGCTACAAAATTCACTCAGTCTTACGGTCCCCCAATCGCTATCGGCAATAAAGGGAGGAAAAGCAAGAATGATTTTAAAATCTTCCTCCTCAAAATCATCCTTTAGGATCGAGGCAATATTTTGAGGAGGAGGATTTTGATATTTGTAACGAAGTGGAGTGAGGAATCTAATATAGAGTATAGCTATTCCAAGTTGAAAACTATAATTCTATATGATAGCGGGTCTAAATTAATCGTTATTCCTCTCAATTTATTTCAATATCCCTAAGCATTGCATTGAAAAAGCGGCTACTGCTTTTTTTCTTCCCTCCGTTGATCCATATTGAAAAATATATATTTTTGCCACCGTTATTCCTTTTGAGGAATAACTAATATCGAGGTAATTAAAACCTTACAATAAATGAAATCAATCTTACTTAGCCTTATCGGCAGTTTTATTAGCCTTATACCTGTTGTAGCTCAACTGACAGATACCACCCAAAACCTTCAAATATATAAATTGGGCGAAGTGCTTATTAGCAGTCCCAAAGCCAGCGAAACCCTCAATGTGCAAACCGCCCAAGAGCAAAACCTCAAGGACGTCAGCAGCGCCATTGACTTGATGCCTTCGGTAACCTTTGCCCTCAGCGGAAGTAGAAACGAAACCGGTGTTTATGTAAAAGGCTTCGACATGCGCAGCATTCCAGTATTTGTGGATGGCGTGCCCATGTATGTTCCCTACGATGGCACCATTGATTTGGGAAGGTTCAAAATCTGGGATTATTCTAAAATAGATGTCACATCCGGCCTTTCGCCCATGGCCTACGGTGCCAACACCATGGGAGGTGCCATCAACTTGGTGAGCAAAAAACCTGTGTATCACTTTGAGGTGCTGGCTCATGCAGGGCTCGAAAGTGGAAAAGAATACAGCTACGGCCTGCAGTTGGGAAGCAAATTGAAGAAATTCTACTTTCAAGCGGCTTTCAATCGGCAACAACAAGACTATTTTAACCTTTCTAAAAACTACCAACGCATTTCGCGCAATGAGGATGGAGGTGCACGCGAAGATTCGTGGTTCGAAGATCAAAGTTTTAACCTCAAAGCTGGTTTTACTCCCAACAGTACCGACGAATACTCTCTCAATTACAGTTACTTAAACTCAGCTCGAGGAGTGGCTCCCTACGCCGGCTCTGATCCATTGATGAAAACCCGCTTTTGGCAATGGCCCGTTTGGAAAAAACAAAACCTCTACTATGTGGGCAAAACCCATTGGGGCAAAAAAACAGTAGTTAAAAGTCTTTTGAGCTACAATAAATTCGATAATACTTTGAAATCTTTCAACGATAGTCTATACACTTTGCAAACTAAACCCTACGCATTTACAAGCTATTACGACGATTATGCACTTTATGGCGGTATGGTGATGACTACCAAAATCAACGCAAAAAATACCCTCAACTTTTCAATCCACGACAGCTACGATGTGCATGCCGAAAACAATGAGGGCGATCCCCAAAAGCACTTTACCGACAATACTTTGAGCATTGGTTTGGATCATATTTTTGAATATAACGCCCAATTGAAAGCCACTTTTGGCTTGAGCTACAATTTGAGAAATGGAATTTTGGCCGAAGAATACCTTACCTCCACAAACGAAATCAATACTTTACCCAAAAGCTCCAATTCGAACTTCAATTACCAATTGGCAGTGGATTATAAACTCAATTCAAAAATTAGCCTTGGTGCATTTTATGCCCATAAAACCCACTTAGCCACCATGAAAGACCGATATTCGTACAAAAATGGTATCGCCATTCCTAATCCCGATTTAAAATCGGAAATTGCCGATCATTACGAAGTGAATTACCAACATACCGTCAATTCCAAATTTAATTTGCGCAGTTCTTTGTTCTACATTCACCTGAAAAATGCCATATTGTTGGTCAGTGAGGTTCAGCCTGGAAAAGCCCAAATGCAAAATGCAGGCTATGCAGAATTTATGGGTGCGGACTTCAGTGCCCAATACCAATTTTTGAAATGGGTAGGCCTAAAGGCCAGCTATTCGTATATCGAGCGTAAAAACCTGAGCCATCCCGAAGTAAAATTTATGGATGTTCCTGAGAGCACCCTCACCGCCAGCCTTGACCTAAAGCCCATAAAACACCTGCAAATTCTCTTCGCAGCAGAAGTTAACAGCTTCAGATACAGCACATCATACGGAATTAAGGCAGCAGGCTTCGACCGTTACGATCTGCATTTGAGTACCGATATTGTAAAATATTTGATAATTCGTGCAGGCGTTCGCAACCTCTTTGACAAGAACTACGAATATTGCGAAGGTTTTGCCGCCGAAGGACGCAATTTTTATTTAAGTCTGGGTTTCAACTTCCAACGATAATCTAATTGCACCATGACCCAAGCCGCACTTTCGCTTAGCCCTAAACTCAGTCATCTGTGGCTCAAGGCAGCCATTGTGGGCAGCATTTGGGCAGCTTTCGAAATCATTGTCGGCAGCTTTCTTCACAACCTTAAAATTCCTTTCAGCGGTTCCTTTTTATCGGCAGCAAGCGTTTTTCTCATCCTGAGCTTTGCACGCCTTTGGCCCGATCGTTGGCTAATTTTAAGGGCGGGTATTATTTGTGCCTTGATGAAGTCGATCTCGCCTAGCGCCGTAATTTTTGGTCCCATGGTGGGCATTCTATCCGAGGCAGTTTTTATAGAAATCTTTACGCTATTTTTTGGCAAAAACCTATTAGGATATGCCTTGGGTGGAGCTTTTGCGGTATTGAGCAGCCTCTTTCAAAAAATCTTCAACTGGCTTTTAATGTATGGCTTCAACCTCATTAGTATTTCGGAAGAGTTGTACCATTATTTTCAAAAACAAACGGGATTCGATTATCCCCCTTCGGTGCTAATATATTCGGTGGTAGGGATTTACATCCTTATGGGATGGGTGGCTGCCATGCTTGGATATTATGCAGGAGGTCGATATCTGAAAAAAAACAGAAAGTCTTTTGATGCAATCAAGCTGCATTCTGATGCTAAAAATCCCTTTGCCGACGATCAAAGCATCACCCACGCCCACCCATGGATTAACATTCTGCTTCTGATTAGCGCTATGTTGGCTAGTATGATGGTGATCAATTTGCCCAATCCTTGGTTAGCTTTGCTTTTGGGTGCAATTTTTCCTTTGATATTGATTCTGTTTTACAAAAAATCCATGCGCCGACTACGGAAGCCTGGCATCTGGATTCAGTTTATAAGCATCACCCTTTTAGCTTCTCTTTTTTGGGAATACCTACAAACGGGAGCTTACTTCTCAGTGGACGGACTCTGGATAGGATTGCGCATGAACCTGAGAGCTATTGTAGTGATTCTGAGCTTCGCAGCCTTAAGCGTAGAGTTGAAAAATCCCTTGGTGCGAACTTTGCTGTATCAAAAAGGCTTTGCCAATTTGTACAATTCGATGAGCCTTTCCTTTGCCATTCTACCCTCAATTATTGAAATTTTACCCAAGAATAAATTCAAAATCAAAACATCACTTAACCTCTTGGAAATGATGCTGGGGCAAGCTGAGCAACTGTTGCAGCAGTTTACTGCGCATTCAAAAGCGCCCATTTTTATCCTTGCTGGCGCACGACATGCGGGTAAAACGAGCTACCTCATGGCATTGCTTGAGCAACTTAATTTGCAGCAAATACCAGTGGAAGGGCTCCTCTCTCGAAGCATTTATAAAAACCAAGAACCCTTTGAATATCGGCTGGTAAATCTGAAAACTCAGGAAGAAAAAGTCCTCTGCCAACGGGAGCCGCAGGAGGGTTTTCAGACCTTTGGTCGTTTTTATTTCGATCTTAAAACCGTTGACTGGGGCAAGACAATTCTCAAGGAAACAGATTCGCAATCGCTGCTGGTGATTGATGAAGTGGGTAAAATGGAATTGGAACAAAACGAGGGCTGGTGGGAAGCCTTGGTTTTTCTAACTCAAAATCGTCAACAGCCCCAATTGTGGGTCATGCGTGAAGATTTTGTGGGCTTACTATCACAAGCATTTCCTCAGCA
>DZDC01000042.1:0-2964 GCA_022736595.1 Draconibacterium orientale
GCAAATATATATCATTTGCATAAGAAATTACGAAAAATATTTCATTTTTTTCGTAATTTATAATAACTTTAAATTATTTCACAATAAATTTATTTTCAATTAATTGGGTTTCTGTTTTGATTTGAACCAAATAAATCCCTTTTTCGAATTGTGAAATATCTATTTTATTTACAGTATTATTGTTAAAATGCCGTGATTCAATCATCTGACCAATCGCATTAAAAATTTGTAATTCAGCTTTGCCTAACTCTGAATTATATAAAACAATGTTTACAGTATTTTCAGCAGGATTAGGATAAATATTAAGTTGGTTTAGGTTATCAAGGTTTGGGTTATTTGTAGCGTTTGCAAGGCCATAAGTTACCGATTCCCAAAGTCCTCTGCCATAGGTGGCTGCTCTAATCTTTTGCCCCTGAGAGAAGAGTTCCAATTCCGAAATCACTACGTTAGGAAGGTTTTTGGAGAATGGAACCCAGTCACCGAGCACGCTATCGCGGTAGTAAACACCGAGGTCAGTACCCAAGTACAATCCATGGGCACTAGCGGGATCATTCACGATAGTATTGGCTGGATAATTGGGCAACGAGCCAGTGATATTGGTCCAAGTGCTACCTCCGTCAAGCGATTGAAATACTTTTTCTGAAGCATAAAAGCCTGAAATGGAAAGCCATAGGATGTTTTCAGTTAATAGATTGATAGCGATGGAAGTAATTTGTCCATAACTATTCGGCCTAGTAATATTTGCCCAAGAAGTCCCTCCATTAGTAGTTTTGTATAAATGATTATCATCCGACACCCAAAGGGTTTGACTGTTGGAAGGAGCTACCGCCACAACGTTTAATCCTGTGGTATTGTAGAAATTTGAAATTTTATTCCAAGAGTTTCCGTTGTCGGTACTTTTCCATACGTTTTCAAAGCCGGCATAGAGGGTTGAAGAGTTATTTGGGTCAAGTACAAAAGGGGTTACCCAATTTCCTGTTTCGGTAATGTCATCAGTAATCCCACTCCAATTGTTTCCCCCATCCAAACTTCTGCGAATGGCGCCATAGTAAAGGGATCCATACATAATGCTGTTATTCGTATGGTTAATGATGCATTCCATACCGTCGCCACCCAAAACTTTTTCCCAAGAGGTTGACATCAAGTTCGATCCGTTGTCTTGCCAACCTGTAATAATGAGGTTTGCATTGGTTTTGGAGGCTCCCAAACGATACATCTGTGCAACGCTAAGGTTGGTGTTTTTTTCGGTCCATTGGGTGCCATTGTTGGAAGTAAAAGATACACCACCATCGGTGCAAGCCCATACTTTGCTGGTGCTATGCGGACTGTGCTTGATCATGTGAATGTCGGCATGTACATAGGGTGTACCTCCGCTCCCTGTCCAATGGCCACTGCAATCCCAAGACAATCCTCCATCTACTGATTTCCATAGATTTACACCTCCGGTATAAATAATATTTTTATTGGAAGGGGAAGCGTCTAAAGATAAGTCGTACCAGCCTTGTCCGCCTGAGTCGCTACCGCTAACTTGCCATCCTAAAATATTAGGTGTGGTAGATTTGGTGGTAAAAGTGGTGCCTCCATCGATGGATTGGTATAAGCCTCCAAAGCCATGGTCTGAACTTTTTGATGCCAAAACGTAAATGTAATTGGTATCGGCTGCGGTAACAGCAATTTCTAATCTTTCAACACTATAGGCAAAAGAAATATTAAGATTGGTGAAAGATTCACCCATATTTACCGATTTGGCCACTGCAGAACTTGAAGCAATGTAGATAACATTGGGGTTTCCGGGCATAAATTCAATATCGCGATAGGCACCCACTCTTTTTCTAGTCCAGGTAACTCCACCATCAATAGTTTTGTACAATCCAAGGCTGGTGCATGCAAAAACGATGTCGGCATTGGTAGGGTGTACTAAAATTCGATAGGTCTGACGTTGAGAGTAATATTTTTGTTGCCAACCCGTTGTATCCCATGTCATACCTCCATCGATCGATTTTAATATTCCCACCGAATAGGTATCGCTGGCGTCTTTATCTCCAGAGGCTGCATACACAATATTACCATTGCTGGGAGCGAAACAAATATCTGAAATGCCTATGGCGGCGAGGTCATCAGTATTGGTATGCCATGACGATCCTCCGTCTTCGGTGCGCCAAATACCTCCGGCGGGTGCGCCTATCAAAATTACATTGGCATCTGTGGGGTGAAAGCTTATACAATTAATTCTTCCACTTCCACTTCCTATGGCTGGACCAAAGGGACCCAGTTGCACCCAGTTTCCAGCAGATCCAAAGCTCTTTGCAGAGGAATTACTTAAATCTTGCAATTGCTTATAATCGGCAAGTCGGTTAACGGTGGGATTAAATTTCTTTTGTTCGTTAAGACGGGTTTTGGTAAAATATTCAATTCGTTTAAATTGCTTAAATCCTTTCCCTTTTTCTATGGTTTTACCATTCCAGTAGGTTTGGAAGGTTGCTGATTTTTGATCCCAATTGGTGGTACTGTCTTGAAAAACAGAAACCCAATCCTGCGCTTGGAGATGGAGTACTGTAAAAAATAAAGAAAACAGCAGAAGGAAAGAAATTTTGTTAAAAGAGTTCATGAGTTTTAGAAATGTGTTAAAAAAATGAGAAAGGCAAAAATAGTTAAAAAAAATGACACCGAAGATTTATCTTTGTTGCCTTAAAATACGCAGATTATGATGATTTTTAGGGCTAAATTTTCGTTTGGGGTCATGCTACTTTTGTTTTCTGCTTTTTATTCAGAGGTTTATGGACAAAAGATAAGTTATGAAGTAAATACTTTTTCTTTTAAAAAAGTAAAAAATGTTAGTCCAAGATCCATTCAACAGGATTGGTTGTTTCAATTACAAAACCTAGAAGCTCCTTTTGAAGGCAACAGTACCTACAAATCGTATTGGGCTGAAGTAAAAAGTGAAGTGGAACGCAAATATGGAAG
>DZDC01000042.1:3064-19509 GCA_022736595.1 Draconibacterium orientale
GATTATCAACAAGATAAGTTTATTCTGGTTTATTTGGCGGGCTCCAATGGCGATGCCACAAGTCATGTAATTGTTGCCTTTTCCACCACTAATAATCCTATGGACGACTGGCATTTGTATGCCGTTGAGGGGAATCCTTTTAATGATACCTCATGGACCGATTATCCTGCATTGAGCCTAAGCGAGGACGAATTGTTTATCACAGGAAACTTGCTACTCAATGGGAGTGGAAGTTGGCAGATTTTGTTTAAGCAAAGTATCATTTGGCAAATAAACAAAGAGGATGGCTATCAAGGAAAAGATTTGCAACCACAGGTTATCAGTGGTATAGGCTATGGCGACACCCGCATTAGAAATATTCATCCTATGAGCGGTGGAAATTATTTTCTGTCACAAGAGATGTACTTCCTCTCCCAGCGCAATTTTGATATCGAAAATGACACCTTTTTCTTGATGAAAGTAGGAGGGTTGGCCCATTCTTCTTCGCATTATTTTGACCTGAAGGCTCTTTTAGCTGACAAAAAATACGGAATGCCACCCAATGCCCACCAGCCTAATGGACGAAAGTTGGCCACCAACGACAGCAGGGTTTTAGGAGGTTTTTACCAAAATGGACATATTCAATTTGTAGGCAACACTCTGGATACTTTGACTGGGCATGCTTCTTTCTACCATGGAATCATAGAGATGACAGACTTAAGTAGGAAAATAAAGCTCAAAATCTTCAGTGATACTGTGTTGGAATATGGATATCCCAACTTATCGTATTGTGGAACGCACGGCCAAAGTAGGCATTCCATCATTTCAGTAAATTATGGTGGTGCAGCGGTGTTTCCAGGATTAGGCGCCTTTTTTTATGAGGCTGACGATTTGTACAGTCCCATGATTCGCTTAAAAAAAGGAAATACTTCCATAAAAATTTTATTTGGTTTGCAACGTTGGGGCGACTATTCAGCAAGCCAACCTAAATACAACAGTGTGGGTGAGGTATGGGTGAGCGGTGCTTTTGGTAAAAAGATTGGCAATCTCGATGCTTATGGAACTTGGATTTCCGCTCTGCGTTCTTCGGTCATTGACTTGCCAGAGGTGCCACAGGGCGAAGTTATGGTTTCAAAGGTTTATCCTAATCCCAGTGCGCAAACCAATGTTACCATCGACTTTACTTTGCTCGAAAATAATGATGTAGAAATTCAACTCTTCAATAGTATAGGAGCTTTGATTGGTAACCTATATCATGGAAATGCTAAAAAAGGAAGAAATTTATTAAGTTTTAGCACCCAATCGTTGCAAGCAGGGATATACTATCTAAATATTAAAACAAGTGATAACTTGGTGAAAATGCATAAGTTAACTGTATTATAAGCTCCAAGTTTTACAGATAACATTTTTTATTAACTTTCGTACAACGAGCGTTAATAACTTTAATGCAGGTATAGGATATCTTTGAGCAACCCTAAAAATATTTACTTGTCATCACTCAGTTTTTAATACCAAATAATTTTTTACCTTTGGTGTCTTTGATTTTTGACATATTAAAAATTAATTATTTATATTTTAGTGTTGTTTAATCGTTGTAACGACTTGTTAGTAAATTAAATAGAAATTTATTTAAATCCAAATATGAAAGCTAGATTTACCTTATTCGCAGCCTTGGTTGCGTCAATTTTTGTATTTAGTACGGGAGCCATGGCCCAAACAGCCTCATGGAATTATACTTACACCTCAGGTGCCAGCAGTCCCATCGATATGACAGGAGCCACCGTCTTGGCTGCTGGAGCTGACGATGCCGTGCGAAATGTAACACTTCCCTTTACCTTCCAAGTGTATGATGATGTATTTACCACTAGCAGTATTTTGCGTTTGAGTACAAATGGTTTCTTAGGTTTTATTACAACAGTATCTCAATTAGGAAATAGTACGAGATATATTGATACAATCCCGACGGCTTTAGTTCAGTCGCAATATGTTCGTGGTGATTTTTTGTCCTTTGGAGGATATGGTGATGCTGAAGTTATTGGTAATATCATGCAAAAAACCACAGGTTCGGCTCCAAACCGAATTTTTACTTTGCAGTTTAATTACTTTCCTGATTATTCAGCATCAATGAATATGGTGGTTCAAATTAGTTTTTATGAAACTACCAACCAAATAGTGATGGATTACAGCAGTTTTGTAGCTGGTGTCTTACCCGCAGGCGTTGGCAAACATATTGGTATCAATGTAGGAGATGGAATCTATGGTACCCATTGCGGAAATATTCCAACCAGTGCTGCTAAAATTACGCTTAGTCCAGGAGCTTCCCTCCCAGGTCCAGTAAGTTTAAGTGCCACCAAAATTTCGTCCTCTCAAATTAATCTGGTTTGGCAAAAGAATGCCTCCAATAATGACGTAATCGTTACCTATAACACCACCAATACTTTTCAAGCTCCAACTGCTGGAGTATCTTATGTCAATGGTACAGAGATAGCTGCAGGAAAAGGTTGGGTTCTAACCCAAGGCTCTGCTACTTCTCACAACCACATCAATTTAGCTCCTAATCAAGTTTATTATTACCGTGTTTGGTCTAAAAATAGTAGTAATCTGTATTCTGTTGCATATCAGTCAGCCAACGCTACCACCGATCCTGTGAATGATCCTTCCAGTTTTGTGGCTACAGGAGTAAGCGTTTCACAAGTAAATCTTAGTTGGGCATTAAATTCGGCTTCTGACAATGTGATTATTACCTACAATACCTCAAATGACTTTACACCTCCCGTTCATCCCAATAATTATACAGTAGGAAATGAAATAGCACCTGGCTTGGGTCGAGTGCTTTATAAAGGAAATGGAACTTCAACTACCCATTCAGGTCTATTAACCAATAAAATTTATTATTATAAAGTTTGGTCTTATAACGGATTATATTATTATTCAACTCCTGGTGTTGCGGATACAGCCAAAACTCATTCGGCAGTCAATCCTTCTAATTTAACCGCTGCAGCCACCACTACATGCAATATCAATGTTTCATGGCAAAAAAATGCAAATGGCAATAGCGTGATGGTGCTTTACGATACCGTAAATACCTTTGCTACACCCACAACGGGTCAAAATTATTCTGCAGGATATTCCTTTGGTGTGGGACAAGGAACGGTTCTTTATAGCGGTTCGGCTACCTCGGCTTCTCATACTCCCGTAAATGACAATAAAACCTATTATTACAAAGCGTTTAGTTACGATGGTAGTTATAATTACTCCACAGGAATTACTGGTACTGGAGCAACTAATCTCATTGCTGATCCTACCAATTTTCTTGGTAGTGCAAGTAGTACCACTCAAATCGATTTGAGCTGGACTAAGAATTTAGCCAATGATAATGTAGTTGTTTTAACCAATAGCAGTTCTAACTTTGGAAATCTTGTTGATGGAACTACCTACAACACTGGGGCTTCTTTGGGCTCAGGATTGGGAACGGTAATTTATAATGGTAGTTTAGCCTCATTTAACCACAGTGGTTTGACGGTTAATACAACTTACCATTACAAGATTGCTTCTTATGATTGCGCTAAAAATTATAGCTATAGTGTTATTATTTCAGCTTCCACTAGTAATGTTGGAAATCCCACTTTATTCACAGCCACCCCAAGTACCACTTGTACCATGGCTTTGAGTTGGGTCAAAGATGGATCTAACAGTGTTATGGTGGTATCCAATATTGAAAATATTTTTGGTACTCCTAATAATACCACTACTTATGCAGTTGGTTCTACCATTCCAGGTGGAGGTACTGTAATCTATGTTGGGAGCGGGACCACAGCCAGTCACACTCCCATTCTTGACGATACCACCTATTATTATAAAGCTTATTCCTATAGTGCAAGTCATTATTATTCTGGTGGAGTAGCAGCTCAAGGCAATACAGCTCTTATTGCAGATCCTAATAACTTTGCTGGAACGGCTACTACCACTCAAATTGATCTGAGTTGGTTAAAAAATTCAGCCAATGACAACGTACTTCTAATTGCCAATGATAATCCTAATTTTGGAAATTTGATTGATGGTAATAACTATAACGTTGGAGATGCATTAGGCTCAGGTCTTGGCACAGTGATGTATAAAGGTAGTTTATTGGCATATACCCATACTGGTTTATCGGTAAATACTACAAAATATTACAGAATTGTATCCTTCGATTGTGCAAAAAATTATAGTGATGGTGCTGAAACCACGGTTACTACAGGTTCGGTTCAAAATCCGCTATCGGTAAGTTTTGGAACTGTAAACTCATGTTCGGTAACTTTGAATTGGCAAAAAAATGCTGCATCTAATGATGTGATGGTGGCCTTCAACTATGCTCCCATCTTTGGAACTCCCATCAATGGTTTCGGTGGTTATTCTACAGGCTATAGTTTTCCTGGAGGACAAGGAACTGTTGTTTATATAGGCAATGCAACTAACTTTATTCATTCTCCATTATATAAAAGTACACCTTATTACTATAAGGTGTGGTCAAAAGATGGATCTAATTACTTCTCCACAGGTTTAGGAGCAGATACCACTACTTCAACTATAGCAGCGGCTTCCAGTTTTACTTCAACTCCAATCAGCACCAGTCAAATCAATCTAGGCTGGAGTCTCAATGGAAATAGCGACAGTGTGATGGTAGTATCTTCTTCCACTGGTGTATTTCAAAACCCCATTGATGGACAAGTGTATACTGTCAACGGAGCAATTAATGGCCAAGGAACTGTTAGCTATAAAGGTAAAGGAACTAGCTTTAATCATACAGGATTATTGGTAAATACAACTTATTATTACCGAATTTATTCTTTCGATTGCAATCACAACTACTCAGCTTTGACTGCCACAAGTGCAACAACCAATAATGTTGAGAATCCTGCATCGTTCGTTGCAACAGGAACTGGCGCATCACAAGTAAATCTTAATTGGACCAAAAATGCATCTAATAACGATGTTATTATTGTATATAATTTGACGGGAACCTTTTCAACCCCAGTTCCCAATACTCCTTATTCACAAGGGGGCACCATAGGTACCGACCTGGTAATTTACAAAGGACCAGCAACCACTTTTAATCATAATGGACTGTCAGGAAATACAGAGTATCATTACAAAATTTGGTCGGTGACCAGTGCAAACCTCTACTCCAATGGTTTGGTGGATACCGCAAATACTACAGGCGTCAATCCTCCGATAGCTTTTGATGCAACAGCAGTAAATGCTTCTAAAATACATTTAACTTGGACACCCAACACCGCTAGCGATAGCGTTATTATCACTTATAATACGGTTAACACTTTCGTTAAACCCAATGATGGAACTGTTTATCCTGTAAATAATCAGATACTTTTAGGAAAAGGAACGGTTATTTATCGTGGTAATGGCAGTGCAATTACTTCTTTTGATCATTTGGGATTGAATTCCAATACAAAATATTATTACACGATTTGGTCGTATAATTCGGCTGATTACTATTCTCAAGTCGGACTTTTAGATAGTGCTACTACTAACTTTCCGGGAATATCAAGTTTTCCACATATCACCGATTTTGAAACTCAAACTTCAACAACTGGAAATCCAGCTTGTAATGGAACTTATCTGTTGACAACGGATTGGGTAAATGTAACGGGCGATGATAAGGATTGGATTCCTCGTACAGGTTCAGGACAATTGTCCACAACTGGACCAGCAGGGGATCATACCACCAACTTTGGTAGTGGTTTATATGTTTATACGAGTGGTTGGGGCGGAGGAACATGTTTCAATATGGTTTCTTATTTGGTAAGTCCTTTATATAACTTTACCGCATTAAGCCAGCCTAAAATTGAGTTTTATTATCACATGTATGGTAATACCATGGGTAGAGTTGCTTTGCAAGTTTCAACCGATGGTGGAGCTACTTGGTCTTCAGATATTTGGTACAAACAAGGTCAACAACAAACTTCTAAAACTGCAGCATGGGGCTATGCCGATGTGGATTTAGCCGCTTATGCAGGAATGTCGAATTTAAAACTTCGTCTAAAATCAACCTCAGGCTCCAGCTATTATACCGATATGGCCATTGATGACATAAAGGTATATCAACCTCAGAATATGTCCATTACCTCTGTTACCACCGAACAAGATACTTTATCTGTGGTTCTTGGTACAGGAAATCAGCAAGTAATTAGAGTTAAAGTAGAAACGGTAGGAGCTTTTAGTCCATTGACCCTAACTTCATTTAATTTTAATACCACTGGTACTACCTTGTTAAGTGACATTTCCAATGCCAAGGTATATTACACGGGTAACCAAGCTACCTTTAGTACTACCCAGCAAATAGGTACTACTTTAGCTACGCCAACAGCTACTTTTACCATGAATGCTTCAAAAGTATTGGCTGAAGGAGTCAATTATTTTTGGTTGTCTTTTGATATCCCTAGTTATGCAGTTATTGGTGACAATGTGGATGCAGGTTGTACGCAAGTTACTATTGCCTCAGTAAACCATACTCCAACGGTTACTGCACCAACCCCAGTGAAGAAAATTGTAGGCCAAATTATCGTTGGAGTGGGTACAGCCAATACCTATAATGGACCCATTTACCCACCATTTTATGAAGGTGCTCACGAAGCCATTTACCTCAGCTCCGAATTGGGTGCTTTACCACTGGAGATCAATCGACTGGAGTGGTACAAAGCAAGTGGAACCAATGTGGTAAATAAAATTGATCAAATCAGCATTTACATGAAAAGTTCTTCTGCAAGCACTTTGAGTGATGGAATGTACAGTCTTACGGGCTACACCTTGGTTTACACTGGCCCTATGCCCAATAACAAGACCAGTGGTTGGTTGGGCGTTAATCTTTCCAATACCTTCCTATATGATGGAACCAATAATATTCATGTATTAGTACTTCAAACCAAACCTGCAACCACATGGAATAATTACCCTTATTGGAATTACAGTACCACCTCAGGAAACTTAAGTAGGAGAGCTTTTAGTACAAGTACTATTTCAAGTTTAACGGCAACCAATCAGCGACCCAATGCTCGATTCGAATACGTTTATCCTGCTCCGATGGTTTATTTGAACTCCACCACTCAGCAACCTAATGTGGGTAATGTACCAGTGGGAGCAACCAATCAAGAAATTATTAGAGTTAAAATAGAAACTCAATATACAGGCACTCCGCTTAATGCTACTTCCTTTACATTTAATACTTTAGGAACTACCTCCGTTTCGGATATTAGTAGTGCTAAAGTATATTATACAGGAACTTCTGCAGTTTTCTCAACAGCTACCGCATTTGGAACTGCTTATGCAAGTCCTTCTGGAGCCTTTACCATTACAGGTTCTCAAGCACTTAATGCAGGAACCAATTATTTCTGGCTAGCCTACAATGTAAGCAGTTCGGCAACGATTAATAATGTGTTGGATGCAAGCTGCAACGCAATTACAGTTGGAGGTACTCCACGTACTCCTACAGTTTATGCTCCAGTTGGAAATCGTAAAATTAAAGATTATATTACAGTTGGAACTGGTACTTCCGGAGACCAATTGCAACCTTTACATTATGTAGGTTACCATTCATGGGAAGGAATTTACCTTCAAACTGAATTGGGCTCTGCCAAAGATTTATCGGCTTTAGCTTTTTATAAGGTTTCGGGAGCTAATATTTCTAATGATGTTTTAAATGTAGCTATCTATATGCGACATACCACTGCTACAACAAAAGTTACAGGAGCGTTGGATGAAACGGGTTATGTGGAAGTATTCAATGGAAGTTTCCCCAATGATGCTGTAAGTGGTTGGCAGGAAGTTGCTTTAAGCCAAGTTTACAGCTATAATGGAACAGATAATCTCGAGATTTTAGTAAAACAAGCATATGGCGTTTACATTGCGAATTCTCCAATGTGGGGTTATACCACCACTTCCTCTGATAGGAGTCGCTTCGCTAGCAACTTTAGCGGTTATCCCAACCCATTGACCCAAAGTAATAAACTCGCTAATGTGCGTTTGGAGTTTTCAACTCCTACGTCTATGACTTTTGTTTCGAGTACTAGTACACAAAGCTTTCCAGTAACTGCCATCGCAGGCATTGATGATCAAGTTATATTAGGCGTAAATGTAGTGACCAGTAATTCGGCCAACCCACTAAGTGCAACATCCTTCACTTTTAATACCATAGGTAGTGATAATCCTTCTGTGGATATTTCCAAAGCAAGGGTTTATTATACAGGTAATTCAAATACTTTCGCAGCTACCAATCCTTTTGGCACAGAAGTAACAGGTCCCAATGGAACCTTCACGATTACTGGAAGTCAAGCTCTGGTAAATGGTATCAATTACTTTTGGTTGGTGTATGATATACCTTCTACTGCTACCACTGGTAATCAGGTGGATGCGCAATGTACTTTATTGAAAGTGGCTGGTGTGGATCATGTTCCAACGGTTACCAATCCCATTGGCGATCGTACAATTGTTGGAGCTCTATCTGGAATATACACCATTGGTGCAACCGGTGATTATACCACTTTTAATAATGCAGTAACAGCCCTTAATACTTATGGTGTTTCAGGCTGGGTTAAATTTAAAGTTCAAAGTGGTACGTATAACGAAAAAATTATACTTCTCAATGTTCCTACAGCTTCAGCTACACGTACCATTACCTTTGAAGCTGCCACAGGAGATAGTTCTTCCGTAATCCTTTCGTATGGGGCATCAGTTTACAACGATGCGAGCACCATTAAGATTGATGGAGGTAAGTATTATATAATTCAAAAAATGACCATTCAAGGTACAGGTGCTTATGCTCATGCCATCGAAATAGCAGGATCTGCTAGTAATAATATAATTAGAAATAATCGACTTGTTTCAACTTCAACTTCAACTACTTATGGTGCCACCGTATATTCATATCCTGGTATCAATAATACAACCCAAATTGTAAATAACCTCATTGAAGGTGCAGCAAGTGCTTTTTATTTAAGAGGAAATTCTACCACTTCTCATATCTCAGCTTGGAGTATCGATAGCAATATCATCAAGGCCAATCTTTATGGAATTTATTTTTACTATGCTGATAATATGAATGTCAGAGCCAATCAGATTTCATTGCTTTCAACAGGTAACAACTTCTATGGACTATACATAGGTTACAGTACTTCTCCTTACAACATTAGCGAAAATAGAATTACTGCTGGAGGATCCAATTATTCTTATGGTATGTATTTTAATAATCTTGTTGGAAATTCGACACAACGCGTGCGCATTTTCAATAATTTTATTGTGAATAATTCAAATGCTAACAACGGTTCTTATGGTGTTTATAATACCTATAGCAGTTATTTGGGCGTATATTTCAATAATTTTAATAGTACTTCAACCTTAGGCGCTAACCGTTCCAATTACTTTGAAAATCAAGGTTCATTCTCTGAAATTTTAAATAATAATTTCATTTCTCCCGGCGGTGGTTTCTGCCAGTATTATTATACGACCTCAAATCTAACTGCCAATTACAATAATATGGTTTCCACGGGTTCAGTAGGTTATTACAATGGTTCTGCTTATACTACTTTAGCCAATTGGCAAGCTTCAACCGGACAAGATGCTAACAGTATTTCAATTAATCCCAACTATACCAGTACTACCGACTTGCATGTTTCCAATTATGCAATGGACAAAAAAGGTACTCCGGTGAGCGGAATTAGTAATGATATTGACGGAGCCTCTAGAAATGCCACAGTTCCTGATATTGGAGCCGATGAATTTGGCTCTGATTTGGATGCGGGAATTACCGCTTTGGTAAGCCCAGTGAGTCCCCTTTGCGGTAGCGGATCCCAATCTGTTTCGGTTACCCTTAAAAATTATGGTTTGGTTAACCTCACCAGTGCTTCCATTAATTGGAAAGTAAATGGAGTGACACAAACGGTTTATCCTTGGACAGGTAATCTCGCTCCTGGAGCAACCGCTAACATTACTATTGGTACGGCTACCTTTGGAGTGGGCACAGTAAGTTTTGCTTCATGGACTACTTTGCCCAATGGCACAGCAGATCAATTTACAAGCAACGACTCTGTGGTAACTTCAGTTCAAGTGGGTAATTATCCTACGGCCAATGCAGGAAGTGATGCTTCTGTTTGTTCTAACAGTTATACCATTAGCGGAGCCTCTGCCACAAATCAAACCAGTTTAAATTGGTTGACCACAGGAACTGGCTCATTTACCAATGGTTCAACTTTGACGCCAACCTATTCTCCAAGTGCTGCAGATTTTACCACTGGTAGTGTTCAACTGATTTTAAGTGTTGACAATGTAACTTGTGGGAACGATAAAGACACCATGGTACTCACCATTTCGCAACCCGCAACGGCCTCTTTCACCGGCTTAGCTACAAGTTATTGCCGTAATACAGCTCCTGTGACTTTGTCAGGAAGTCCAGCAGGTGGTAGTTTCAGTGGACCTGGTATTAGTGGCAATGTATTTAATCCTGCCACAGCCAACATTGGTGCCAATACCATTAAATATGGTTATAGTTCAGGATTATGTCATGATACTGCGAGCCAAGTGGTTACTGTAAATGCTTTACCTACGGTAGATTTAACAGGAATAGCCAGTACCTATTGTAATAACGCCAATATTGTCACCTTAACAGGAACTCCAGCTGGCGGTACTTTTGGAGGTCCAGGAGTTACAGGAAATACTTTTAATCCAGCATTAATTGTTAGCAGTCCTGCAATGGTTTGGTACTCTTATACCAATGCAAGCACTTCTTGTTCGAATGCTGATACCGTTACTGTTACTGTTAATGCGGCTCCAACTGCTAATGCAGGAACTGACCAAACCATTCCTTTTAATACTTCAACCACATTGTCTGGTAGTGCCATAGGCGGATCAGGTAGTTATGCTTATAGTTGGACCCCCACCTCATCCTTGGTGAATGCCACTGTTCAAAACCCAACTACAACTCCAATATTCTTGGCTACAAACTTTACCTTAAATGTCATAGATAATTCTACCAATTGTTTCGATGTGGATGAAATGACGGTTAATGTAACAGCACCTGTTCTAATAACTTTTGCCACGGCCACACCAGATACTGTTTGTTCAGGAAATCCTGTACAGCTTGGAGCATTGACAAGTGGTGGAACAGGTGTTTACGTTCATTCATGGACCTCAAATCCTGCTGGATTTACTTCCTCTTTACAAAATCCAATTGTCAATCCAACCGTTTCTGCGTGGTATAAAGTTTATGTTACCAGTGGAACTTTAAATGCTCAGGATAGTATTTTCGTTACTGTTAATCCTACGCCCGTTGCAAGTTTCTCCGGATTGCCAACCTATACTTGTACTTCTGCCTCCATTATTAATCTAACAGGAACTCCTATGGGAGGAACTTATAGCGGAAGTGGGGTAGTAGGAAATACCTTCAATCCTCAAACCGTTTTAGTAGGAACCTATCCTGTCACCTATAGCTATACCAATGCACAAGGTTGCCAAGATACCAGTATTAGAAATGTAACGGTTCAATCGGCTCCTGTTGTAAATGCGGGTAGCGACCAGTCAATAAATAGCGGTACTTCAACTCTTTTGGGTGCTACTACCACAGGTGGAAGCGGAAACTTTGCCTATGGCTGGTCTCCTTCTGCTCTTTTGCTGAATGCAGCTATTCAAAATCCTACCACCGTTGCCCTATCCACCACTACCACCTTCACAGCCACAGTTACTGATAATCTCTCTGGTTGTACTGACGTAGATGATATGGTTGTAACGGTATCACCAGGTGCTTTTGCTGTGAATGTAACAGCAACTCCGGCTACCATTTGCGCTGGATCAAGTTCACAATTGCTTGTGACTCCAACTGGTGGATCAGGAACTTATACATACTCTTGGACTTCATCGCCTGTCGGATTTACCAGTGCTTTGCCCAATCCAGTGGTTACTCCCACGGTTACTACTACTTATTATGTGGTTGTAAATGATGGAGCCAACTCTGTAAATGGATCCATCATGGTTACCGTAAATCCGTTGCCTGTGGTTAGTTTTACAGGATTAAATGCCGACTATTGCCAAGGCGAAGCTGCATCAACTTTAGTAGGAACACCAGCAGGTGGAACATTCTCAGGACCTGGCATTAGTGGAAATACCTTCAACCCAAGTACCGCAAATATTGGAAACAATTCTATCGTTTATGCAGTATCGGTTGCCAGTTGTTCCAACAGCAGTACTCAAATTGCTGTATTGCATCAAACACCTATAGCCAATGCGGGCACTGATGTCATTCTTCCCGCTCCTGGAATTACCACTTTGAATGGATCTTCAGTGGGAGGTGCTAATAAAGGCTACTCCTGGACTCCTGCTGCACTGTTGGGGAACTCACATATTGCAAATCCAACCACAGTAACACTTAACTCAACCACTATTTTTACTCTTCAAGTGAGCGATACCATCTATGGTTGCGCCTCTTCCGATCAAATGACGGTAACTGTTTTGGGAGTTCCAATTTCAGTGGTTGCCAGTGCATTACCAACTACCATTTGCTCAGGTTCAACTTCTAATCTTAGCTCTCAAGCAAGTGGTGGAAATGTTGGAACCTACAGCTATCTGTGGAGCTCAATTCCATCAGGTTTTACTTCAACCAATAAAGATGTAACCGTAAGTCCTACGGTAACTACTACTTATACCATCAGAGCTACTGACAATATGGATACTGCGTTTTATTCAGTGGTTGTAACTGTTACTCCGCTTCCCAACCCCAATATTGTTGGATTAGGCTCAGATTATTGTAATAACGGATCTTCAATATCCTTGACGGCAACTCCTTCTGGAGGAACCTTTAGCGGTCCTGGTGTTACTGGAACTACATTCAATCCTGCATCAGCGAATGTTGGTAGCAATGCTATTGTTTATACCGTGACTGTTAATTCATGTACCAATACCGACACTCAATACGTTGCTGTATGGGGAGCTCCTGTGGCTAATGCAGGCACCGACCAATCTCTAACTGGACCTGGAACCACCACATTAAATGGTAGTTCTACCGGCGGAGTTAATGTTGGCTATGCTTGGAGTCCTATTTCACTTGTGGTCAATCCTAATCAGGTGGTTACTTTGACTCAAAACTTAACTTCTAGTACATTGTTTACCCTTGAAGCTAAAGACACCCTTCATAATTGTGCTTCTACTGATCAAGTTCAAATTAATGTTGGTGGTGGACCTCTCGTTACTACTGTAAGTGCAACTCCTTCCACTATCTGTAAAGGATATTCAACCACAATAAGTGTAACTGCATCGGGTGCAACGGGTACTTATACCTATAGTTGGACTTCAGTCCCCTCTGGATTTACCTCAAATCAAGCTACCGCATCGGTAAGCCCCTTGGTGACCACAACCTATACTGTTAATGTGGTTTCAGGAAGCTTTAATCAATCTAAAAACGTAGTGGTAACCGTGAATCCATTGCCTGTGGTATCCTTCAGTGGCTTAACAACTCCGGTTTGTGCTAACAGTGCCTCCATGACCCTCAATGGCCTACCATCTGGTGGAAGCTTTGCTGGTACTGGTGTGGTGCAAAATATGGGAGTGTACACTTTTGATCCTACAATTGCTGGAAATGGAAACTTTGACATTATTTACAACTACACCCATCCAACTACAGGTTGTTACAATGCGGATACACAACAAGTTGTGGTGAATCAAGTGCCAGTTGCCAATGCAGGAGCCAACCAAATTATTTCGGTGGGTTCCACTACGCTTAATGGGTCAGCTACTCTGGCTGGAAATTATAAGTTCCTCTGGACTCCATCTTCATTGGTGACTAATGCTACGAATGCTACCACCACTACAGTAAGTTTAAGTACATCACAAATCTTTACTTTGAAAGTAACCGATAGCATTACCTCTTGTAATTCTTCTGATGCTGTTCAAATAACCGTACAAACTACGGGTAACGTTGTGGCTAATGCTTCTGCAACTCCAACTACAATCTGTTCAGGTGAAACTTCCCAACTAAACGTACTTGCTTCGGGTGGAACGGGAATTTATACCTACCAATGGTCATCCGTGCCTGCTGGTTTCACAAGCACTATTCAAAATCCTGTGGTTAGCCCAACTTTGAATACCAATTATTATGTTACCGTTTCTGATGGAAATTCACAAGCAGTGACCTCGGTAGGAATTACCGTTAACGCAAGCCCAACGGCTACCTTCACAGGATTGGATGCAAGCTATTGTTTGAATGGAATAGTAGATACTTTAACCGGAATTCCAGCAGGTGGTTATTTTAGTGGTAATGGAATGAGTTCAAACTTATTCAATCCAAGCACAGCAGGTATGGGATCCCATGCCATTGTGTATGCTTATACATCTACCAATGGTTGCACGGCTTCTGATACTATTTTTACTCAGGTTTATGCTAATCCTGTTGCCAACGCAGGTCTTAACGACACTGTTTTGGTGAACCATCAAGAGCCTCTCTATGGACAGGGCAGCGGAGGAACCGGAAGCTACAACTTCTATTGGAGTCCCGCAAGTATGTTTGCCAATGCTAATTTGCAAAACAACCTCACCAATGCCATGACTTTGACACAGTTGTTTACCCTTACCGTTGAAGATCAAACTACATTGTGTAGCGGTACTGATGATGTGTTGATAACGGTTAATGGTGGACCATTAACTCTAAACCCAACTGCCACTCCAGATACCATTTGTGCAGGACAACAAGTTCAATTATTTGCCAATGCAGGCGGAGGAACCGGAACTTATATGTTTGCATGGACTTCTAATCCTTCAGGTTACATTCAAACCGTGGCTAATCCCATTGCACAACCTAATGTTACCACAGAATACATTGTTAATGTTTTTGATGGTGTTAGTGTTAAAACCGATACGGTAAAGGTTGTAGTTGGCGTGATTCCTAATGTTATCTTTACCAGTGGAAATACCCAACTCTGTTCCAATGGTGCACTTGAGCAACTCGCTGCAACCCCATCCGGTGGCGTCTTTTTAGGTAATGGCGTGAGTGGAAATACATTCAATCCTACGGTTGCAGGTGTTGGGTCGCATGATATCATTTACAATTATACCTCACCTTTAGGTTGTACCAATTCTGATACAGTCACCATGAACGTTCAACCCATACCCACAGCGGATGCAGGTGCTGATATCGTGATTCCTTGTAATGGTACCGGTGGTTTAATTGGAAGTAATTCCGTTGCTAATATGACCTACTATTGGTCGCCTTCACAAGGTTTAGCACAACCTACCATGTCTTCTACCATCGCCAATCCTACAACCTCAACGCATTATACCATTCTTGTAACTAATACTATTACAGGTTGTTCTAATACTGATTTCGTAAATGTAACCGTAAATGGCGGTCCTACCATTGTAGTATCCAACGATACCATGATTTGTGGTGGAGAAGATGTTGTAATCTCAGTTACAGGGGATGCCAGCAGTTATTTGTGGAGTAATGGTGTATCTACCAATGCTTTCATGGTAGCGCCCAATGCCAATACTACTTATTATGTTACTGCTACCGGAAGTACAGGTTGTGCTACCTTAGATTCAGTAAAAGTAATGGTGAATGCTCCCAGCATTTTCTTAGGCCCAGATGTGGTCTTACTCGAAAATCAATCGATAACCCTTGATGCAGGATACGGATTTGCCGATTATCAATGGAATACAGGTGATACCACTCAAGCCATTGTCATCAATGTATATGTGAATGCCCTGCTTGGCCAGAATATGTTTAAGGTTGAAGTAATGGATGCTTACGGTTGCATGGCTTCGGATTCTGTACTTATACGTTATTTACTGGATTTGGCAGAACTTAGCAACGACCAGAAAGTTGAAATCTATCCTAATCCTAGTAACGATCGTGTTACTTTGAGTATGGTGGGTATCGATTTGCAAAATGCGTCCATTGAAATTGTGAACACCCAAGGTCAAGTGGTAGAAAGTAGAATGTTGCATACTTCTAACGTTTCACACGACGAAAATATAGAGGTGAGCACTTGGCCAACGGGCATCTACTTTGTAATTATTAAAACTCAGCAAGGAAATGTTGTTAAAAAACTTGTTGTCCAATAACATTTGTGAATTTGATTCGAAATTTAATTAAATGTTAATTAAATTTTATTAAACTTAAATACTTAGAATACAAGATATTAAATTATAATTTTAAAGAAAAACGAACTCAAGAGCATAATTTCAAGTAAGAAACTTATGCTTTTGAGTTGTTTCTATGAACATATTATGTATGTTTGTAGCTTGAGTATAAATCTAAACGCAATTACTTATTTATTAACTAAATTTTTTATTATGAAAGCAAACTTTATACATTTTTTAAGAAAAATGTTGATGTCTGTCTTTGCGATGCTTATGCTGGTCTTTATCAGCATTCCATCCATCGGTCAGACCTTAATAACACTTGGGACGGGGACTAGTCCTCAGCAATATCC
>DZDC01000170.1 GCA_022736595.1 Draconibacterium orientale
TAACTTCAGATTTCCTGATCCGGGAGTTACGGAAGAAAAAAGAAAAAAGGGGACAAAGAAAAAAGGGGACAGATTTATTATTGATCCTAAAAAACCATTCATCTTCCTTACAATCTATTTTCACGTTTCTGGTTCTGAATCCCCACGGATAGTTCCAGACATGCCAGGATATCCATTCCAAGAAAAAAGGGGACAGATTTATTATTGATCCTAAAAAACCATTCATCTTCCTTACAATCTATTTTCACGTTTCTGGTTCTGAATCCCCACGGATAGTTCCAGACATGCCAGGATATCCATTCCCGCTATATAGTAAACACTGAGCACAGCCCTCCTTCACAAAGGAGTTCAAAATGACCGTCCAACCATCAAAACATGCTGTTCAAGAATCACCCTCTTGTTTCCCATATCCTATTGTTTCATAGTCAAAGTGTGGATAAAAACAGAAGCAAGAAAATACTTTAAAGGAGGGTAAGAAAATGGAAGCAAGAAAATACTTTAAAGGAGGGTAAGAAAATGGAAGCAAGAAAATACTTTAAAGGAGGGTAAGAAAGCAGTGGATAAAAACAGAAGCAAGAAAATACTTTAATGGAGGGTAAGAAAATGAAAACACCAGCGTTTATTTTAGAAAATACTTTAATGGAGGGTAAGAAAATGAAAACACCAGCGTTTATTTTAGAAAATACTTTAAAGGATGGTAAAAAAATGAAAACACAAGCGTTTGTTTTAGGGTTATTTGGATTTTTTCTTTTCTGCACATTTATTCATGGTGCGAGTGCGGAAACCAATTGCGAAAGATCCGCAAAAAAAGTGTTTACATCATCCCATTACGAAGCCCAAAGCGACTATTGGCTTGCCATTGCAAAATCCTGGCATCTGCCTTCAAGCACGCAAAGATTGCAGGCAACACGAACTGCAAACGCGGAATTAAGGGAAGCTCAAGAATTGATCCGAGATCAGCGGGAAGCACGCTTGGATCTCTGTGAGAATCTTCATGAGAGTTTCTATCATCCGGTTATCAATCCCGCCAATTTCGTGAATCACATTGATAACCCCTATCTTCCCCTTGTACCGGGCACCATCTTTACTTATGAAACAGAAACGGATAAAGGTACCAAGGTCATCAGAGTAGAAGTAACGGATGAAACAAAAGTCGTATTGGGTGTGGAATGTATTGTTGTTCGCGATACTGTCACGCTGGAGGGAGTAACCATTGAGGATACACGAGACTATTTTGCCCAGGATGTTCATGGAAACGTCTGGTATTTTGGCGAGATATCCCAAAACTTTGAAGAGGGCGACTTGGTGTCTTTAGACGGCTCTTGGAAAGGCGGCGTAGACGGGGCAAAACCCGGAATCGTGATGCAAGCCGATCCCGCGTCTAAAATAGGAAAAACCTACCGGCTTGAATTTTTTGCCGGCGAAGCAGAAGATACCGCAAAGATTTTGAATGTCGGCGGATCAGCTACGGTCCCGTATGGAATGTTTTATAATCTTTTAAAAACCGAGGATTATACGCCTATTTCTCCCGGCGCTATTGAACATAAGTATTATGCGCCTGGAGTGGGTTTTGTTTTGGAAATTGATCCCGAAACCGGCGAACGGCTCGAACTCGTGGACATTCAGCATCCATAAATATTTATCCTGCTGAAAATGATAGAGGGGCGGGGGCTTACAGGCTTTCCGCCCCCTTTTATTGAGAGGATTAAAAAATTGCAGCTCTAAAATAATTGGCTGACATGCACTTTTATTACTTATCCGTAGGTCAGCAGAAGGTAAAGATTGCCCTGTTTAAGGTTTTCATACAAAATTATGATGATGAAAGATAAATTTTATTCATTTCTATCTATTTTCTTTAAAGTGATGCCCCTGCGGGCTTTCGTTACTTTGGTCTTTATTGTGGTTTTGGGAAGCCTGCTGCTTAGTTTGTTTATACTTCATCAGTTTGAAGCGGCTTCACAATTAAATCTAAGGCATCAGGGCATCTTATTAGCCCAGGCCATGGAAGCCGGCATTTCTCCCGATGCGACCGAAGAGAATGTAAAAGGTTTGCAAGACACCATTGACCGTTTTGTGACGGCCCGAGAGAATGATATCGAAGTCAATATCATGATCCTAAAAGGCCCGAAATCCTATATCGTGGCCAGCAATATTGAGGATAACATTGAAGAAACTTCGAAAGAAGAGCATCAGAATCTTCTTAATTCTTTGGAACTCGGCCAACCCGTTTTTTTCATCAGTGAAGGCGAGAACGAAGAAGACGATGATGATGATGAGAAAGCACCTGTCCTTGATGTTCACAGGAATGAAAAATTTGACTTTCTGGATGACAAACCCTTTATGAGCATTACCACCCCTATTATTGTTAATGGAAAAGGTCTGGGGTCCATAAACGTTCAACTCTCTTTGGAGCCGCTTAATAAAAAATTGGCACGTATTCGCTGGAGCATCTGGATTGCTACCCTTTTTGAAGTCGTTATAGTTCTCGCCGGCCTTATTTTTCTCTTCAAATATTTCTTAAGGGAAAAAGGTAAACTTCAGGAAGAAGAATCCCTTCGTATTAAGGCTGAAATGAAAGCGCTTCAGTCCCAGATTAATCCGCATTTTCTATTTAACACTCTCAACACTATTTCTAGTCTCATATCATCAGATCCGCTCTTGGCGGAAAAATTGATTTCTAACATGGCCTTCTTGTTTCGAAATATTGTCGGCGCCAGTAAGAGTGAGTGGTGGACCCTTGAGGAAGAAATGCGAATCGTTAGAACTTATTTGGAAATCGAGTCTATCCGTTTTTGTGATAAGATGAAATACATTCTCGACATTTCTCCAGAGTCGATGAACATCAAAATTCCAAGTCTTCTCATTCAGCCCCTCGTTGAAAATGCGATTAAGCACGGCATCAGCCCGTCCATTGCCGGAGGGGAAGTTCGAGTCACCGTTTCCAAGGATAAAGACTTAATATTAACAGTTGAGAATAAACGATTTCCGTCTGATATATATCCCTCTTCCACAAGTCTTGCGGGTGAGAAAACCGGCATTGAGAACGTTAAGAATCGACTAAAACTGCATTATGCGGACAAGGCTCAGTTTGAATTTCGGATTCTTGAACAAGGGGCCCAGGCTAGAATTGTCATTCGGGAGTATTCCCATGGATAAAAAAGCTCTCTACAAAGCCTTACTGGTTGAGGATGAATTTCATTCACGAAAAAGGCTTGTGTCGATTTTAAAACAAATCCCTGAAATTCAACTTCTCGGTGAAGCTGAAAATGGTTTTCAAGGATTAGAACTCTTTCAAGAACATCACCCTGACCTTATATTTCTAGACGTCGAAATGCCGGGAATGAATGGCTTTGAATTTATTCAGCAATTGGACAGCGTTCCCATGGTCATTTTTACGACGGCCTATGATCACTTTGCCTTACGGGCCTTCGAGACGCTGGCCGTGGACTATCTATTAAAACCTATCACTCTAGAACAGATTCAAAAAGCCCTCGCAAAAGTAAAATCCCTGGAAGAAATCAGCCAGAAATTGCAGCCGATTCTATCTCCTGTCAATTATATAGGGCATCCCTTAGCTCAATATTTGCGCCGCTTTTCTATCAAATACGGTAACCGGTGGTCACTCATTCAGGAAACTCAAGTCATTCGATTTTATTCATCTGAAAGTTTATCTTATTTGGTAACAGAGGACGGATTTGAGCACATCATTTCTTATTCGCTTGAAGATCTTGAAAAGAAGCTCGATCCCAGCTTTTTTTTAAGAATTCACAGGTCATCCATCATCTCAATTCCAAAGGTGAAAGACATTAGATCTCTAGGATCTGCCCGTTTTCAAATAATAATGAAGGATGGAACTCAAATTGAAACGAGTCGGTCTTATTGTGATAAAATAAAAGAAATTTTGCTTGATAAAAGCCGCAAGTCAAGGGACGATTCTTAATGCCCAATGAATGGGCGTTGGCTAAATCGCCAATGTCGAGCCGCTTGGTTTGAAATCACCGCGAAGCAGGCTTCGGGCTTCGGTGATAAGTAATCGCTTTTTGAGGGAGTACCAGAGATAAAAAAAGTACCCTCAACACACTTCAAAAAACACAAAACTCTTATCATATACCCTGCAAACAGGTGAATATTGCAACTGAATTAATGCTTAATAAAAATGCACCCCCAGCATTCACCCCTGGCATTTTCACCAGACAACTACAGCATTATACAGAAAACCCCCAAGGGCAAAAAAGGGGACAGGCAAAAAAGGGG
>DZDC01000043.1 GCA_022736595.1 Draconibacterium orientale
TAATGTACCTCAACACAATAAAAAAAGGAAGTAGGTAATAACCCACTTCCTAATATAAATCTTGATGTATAAAAACAACTAACTTAACATCGTTTTCACCAATTGCGAAACGAGGCCGTTGTCGGCTTTGCCCGCTAATTGTTTGGAGGCCATTCCCATTACTTTGCCCATATCTTTCATGCCTTGAGCTCCGGTTTGAGAAATAATTTGATCCAAAACGGTTTTGATTTCTGCTTCACCCATTTGCTTTGGCAAATAAGCTTCTATGATGCTGGCTTGATATTCTTCTTCTTCCAGTAAATCGGCTCTATTTTGAGCTCGGTACATTTCGGCAGATTCTTTGCGCTGTTTTACCAGCTTTTGCAAGGTTTTAAGCTCAATATCTTCGGGGATTTCTGCAAATTGAGTATCCTTTCCAGTTTTTATCAATAACAGTGCAGCTTTGATGGCTCTAAGCGCTTCGAGTTTGCGCTTATCCTTGGCAAGCATGGCTGCCTTAATGTCCTCATTGATCAATATTTCTAACGACATAATTAATCTACGTTATCGTGTAAAAATGTATTACTTCTAATTTCACCTGTTTCAGGATCGAGGGTATAACGGCTCAATTTTTGGTCGGCGCTGGGGGCAGTGTCGTTGAGGGCAATACCTCGTCGAATGTAGGCAGGTGTATTCTCCATTTCAACCAAATTATCGTGAACCAAATAGCTGCGACTCATGTTTTTAAGTTTAGCAATACGTTCACTGGCTTTATCTCTAAAGGCTTGATTTACTTCTGGAGCTTGTTCCTTAATGGCTTGAAGGTTTAAGTCATGCTCATTTTTATTGATTACCTCGGTTTGATCGTTATCTAAGGAATAAATGGTGATTTTAGGTTGCACCGCTTCCACTTTTTGCTCCACTTCAGGGGCTGAACTAGAAGGGTTTAATTCAAAAGCGTCGTCCAAAGAAAGCTCGAAAAGGGGTTCTTCTTCCAATTCTTCATTCATTTGTGGGGCTTGCATTTGCGAAACTTGAACCGAAGCTACGGAAGCTACCACTTCTGAAGGAGTATTCACTGGAGCCACCGGGCGCACGTAAAGACGCATTCCGTCGTCTTCAGTTTCCACCGCTTTAGGTTGGTTTTTAACTTGGGGAACTTCTTGCTCGGTAGCCAAATTATGTACAACACGTTGAGGCTCTCTGTTTAAAGTGGTTTTAGCGGTATTGTCCACATGGCTGTTGGAGGCAAATCCTGTGGCAACCACAGTAACGCGAATGGCATCTCCAAGGCTTTCTTCGGTGCCATTACCCCAAATAATGTCGGCTGACATACCGGCTTCATCTTGGATGTAATCGGTGATGGTAGAAACTTCATCCATTTCAATTTCATTCACACCCGAAGCCATAAACAATAAGATATTGCTTGCTCCGTGAATGTTGTTGTCGTTGAGGAGCGGTGAGGCCAACGCCATTTCAACGGCTTCGATGGCGCGATTTTCGCCACGAGCAATCCCTGTACCCATGATGGCTACACCCGAATTGCGCATCACTGTTTTCACATCTTCGATATCCACATTTACATAACCCGTTACGGTAATGATTTCGGCAATACCTCTTGCAGCATCAGTGAGGATGTTGTCGGCTTTGCCAAAAGCTTCGGTCAGGGTGAGATTACCATGCATTTCGCGCAATTTATCGTTGCTGATAATAAGTAAGGTATCCACACTTTTGCGGAGTTCTTCAATGCCCAATTCGGCTTGCATTCTCCGTTTACGACCTTCAAATTTGAATGGAATGGTGACAATACCTACGGTGAGAATTCCCATTTCTTTGGCCACAGAGGCAATGATGGGCGCTGCACCTGTTCCGGTTCCACCACCCATACCGGCAGTGATAAACAACATTTCGGTATTATTTTCCAGTATTTCCTTTAGCTCATCAATATTTTCAATGGCTGCATTTTTTCCAACTTCAGGTATGGCTCCTGCACCGCGTCCACCGGTTAATCCTGCTCCTAACTGAATTTTATTAGGAATCGGACTGGCGTCTAAAGCCTGGGCATCCGTATTGCAAATAATGAAGTCAACTCCTTTAATTCCTTGACTAAACATGTGATTTACAGCGTTACTACCGCCTCCACCTACACCAACAACTTTTATCATTGATGACATTTCTTTTGGGGCATCAAATTCTATCATAGTTTATTATTTTGAATGTTTAAAGGTAAAAGTTTTAATGGTGTGCACTCCTTGTAAAACCGATACTTTTCAACGAAATGATGTTAATTAACCCAATGGTTTTTAGGCTTATTTTTTGTTGAAAGTTCGGGTTTATTTGTTTAAAAATATCTACCTTGATTTTTGGTTATTAAATTTATAGGTTTTTAGTCCACGTCTTCGTCAAAGAATTGCTTGCTTTTCTTAAAGATATTGTCGAAAAAGCTTCCCTTTTCTCTGGGTTCCTTGGGTTTGCTAACTGGATTGGCCTGACGATTGCGTTCGATATTTTGTAGTCCTTTAATCACCAAACCAATACCAGTAGCGTACTGAGGGCTGCTCAATTCTTCGCTTACATTGTTGGCTAAGTGTTCGTTAGGATATCCAATTCGAGTGTCCATTCCGGTGAGAAACTCAAAGATCTGTGTTATATGCTTCAACTGAGCACCTCCACCTGTTAATACGATACCTCCGATGAGTTTTTTCTCATATCCCGAATTTTTAATTTCGAAAAACACGTGTTCCACGATTTCTTCCACGCGAGCTTGAATGATATTGGCAAGATTTTTTAGTGTGATTTCTTTGGGTGGACGGCCTCTTAAACCAGGGATACTCACGATTTCTTCTTCACGATTTTCACTCGCTAAAGCCGATCCAAACTTAATCTTCAAAGCTTCCGCTTGGTTTTTGATGATGCTGCAACCTTCTTTCACATCCTCGGTGATGATGTTGCCTCCCAACGGTATAACGGCGGTATGACGGATTATGCCGTCTTGGAAAATGGCAATATCTGTGGTTCCTCCACCGATGTCGACTAGAGCGATACCGGCTTCTTTCTCCTCCTCAGTAAGTACCGCTTCTGCCGATGCAAGGGGTTCAAGGATAAGGTCTTCGACATTCATCCCTGATTTAACCACGCATTTGTTGATGTTTTTTGCAGCAGTGATTTGGCCCGTAATAATATGAAAATTGGCCTCAAGGCTAATTCCCGACATGCCTATGGGGTCTTTGATACCTTGCTCTTTATCCACAATAAATTCCTGTGGAATGACGTGTATAATTTCTTCGCCTGGCTGCATCACCAGTTTGTGCATGGCCTCAATGAGGGTGTCAATGTCTTTCTGGCTCACCTCATCTTCGAGAGTATTGCGCACCAAACTTCCACGATGTTGGTGGCTTTTGATGTGTTGACCTGCAATCCCCACATACACATGGTCGATGTTGATGCCACTTTTGATGCCAGCCTCATCCACCGCACGTCGGATGCTTTGAACCGTTTTCTCAATATTGGCAACCACACCTCGGCTCACTCCAATGCTAGGAGATTTGCCGTAGCCCAGTACCTCTATTTTACCGTATTCATTCTTTTGCCCTACGATGCAGGCAATTTTAGTGGTTCCAATGTCCAGTCCCACAATTATTTCCGAATTTTTCATAACTTATATTTTAGTGCACACAATTTGATTTTCAAACTTAACATTGATTTCCCGATAGTTGTTCCATTTATGATGGCCTAGGCCTTGGTAAAAATGATTTAAACGATCAAACTTTTCGGCTATTTTATCGGCCTTTCCAAATTCAATTACCAGATTTCCTACCAATGGAATAAGGAAAAAATTGCCTTGAGCATCCACATTCATTTGTACAATTTGTTTTCGCAGAAAGGCATCTTCGTTGACGTATTTTGCAATCAAATAAACGGAATGGAGTATGGAGTGTTGAATCACGCTATCTCGAGTTTGCGACCGTACTTGCAGGTGAAAAAAGCCCATATCAGGAATGGCTCCATTGCAAACCAGTACTCTTACCGGATACTGGCTTCGAGTAGGAACCCAATGCTCTTCATTATCGATGTAGTAATGCTCGCCCCTTTGGTCAATGACTCGTACAATGGGTTGGCGTTGTTGAATGCGGAAAAAGAGGTTGGCACTCAAACTTACATAAGCATCTGCTGACTTTACATAAGGATTTTTCTCTAATGCTTTTTCCATTGCTTCGAGCTCCAAATCCTTGATGGTTTTACCCTTTAGACTGTCAAAATTTTGAGCCAACATATATTCCACATCTTTGGTGTTAATGAGCTCACTCACTTCTTCATTATATTCATGATCCAGCGCTATTTCTACGGTTTCCACTTTCCTATTTCTATTCCATTGAAATGCAACCACTACTGCCACTAACAGAAGTAACGGCAATACTATCCAAATCAATATTTTGATTCCTTTATGCATGCTGTTTCATTTTATTTTCGATGGGTAAAACCAAACGATCAATATCCCCGGCGCCCATCACCAATACCACATCAAAACTATGATTTGTAAACCAATCAATCATTGATTCCTTACTTAACAGGTGTTTCTGTGGTGCGGTGCTTTTTTCGAGCAACATTTGCGAGCTTACGCCCTCAATGGGAAGTTCGCGTGCAGGGTAGATATCTAAAAGCAAGAGGCAGTCGCATTGCGAAAGTTCCTTGGCAAATCCCTCCGCAAAGTCTCTGGTGCGACTGTACAAATGGGGCTGGAAAAGAACGGTTAAGTGCCTATGGGCAAACAGGCTTTTTGTGGCTTGAAGTGCTGCATGAATCTCTGAAGGATGGTGGGCATAGTCGTCAATGAGCACTTGGTGCGATTGGTTTATTCTAAATTCAAACCGACGCTTAACGCCTTTGTATTGAATCAATGCATTTGCCAAAGCCACTGTAGGCACCTCAATCAACCGGCAGGCCATCAATGCTGCCGTTGCGTTTAAAAGATTATGATTGCCCGGCATTGAAAGCTCAAAATGGGTATCATCGGCCCATTGAGGAAGTTTGAAATACTGTTTTCCGTGCTCAATTTTTAGGAGCTGTGTACCAATTTCTCCATCAAGGCCATAGCTAAATATGTTACAATCAGGATTTGATTGAAGTTGCAATTGGTCTTGTAAAAGTAGGCTTCCTCCTTTTTTAATTTGACTAATAAAATCGTGAAATGAAGCTTCAAGATTTTCTTTTTTATCATAAATATCGAGGTGGTCGGCATCCATGCTGGTGACAATGGCCACATTGGGATGGAGGTGCAAAAAGCTGCGGTCAAATTCGTCGGCTTCCACCACCATAATTTTAGCATGATCATCAAAGATAAAATTGGTGTGGTAGTTGGCGGTAATGCCTCCTATAAATGCAATCACCGGAATTCCGGAAGCATGGAGTAAGTGCGCCACCATGCTGGTGGTAGTGGTTTTGCCATGAGTACCTGCCACCGCGATGGTAAAGTAATCGTTGCTAATTTCTCCCAAAACCTGAGCTCTTTTGAGCATGGGCAAATCTGAGTTTTTGAAAGATTGAAATTCTTTTAAATCTTTGGGAATGGCGGGAGTGTAAACCACTTTATCAACCCCTTCGGTAGCTTTTTCAGCCCAATCTTCATAATGTATTTCTATACCTTCGGTTTCCAATTCTAAGGTAAGCGGCGAAGGTGTTTTATCATAACCCGAAACCTTATACCCAGCATGCTTATAATAGCGAGCTAAGGCGCTCATTCCAATGCCACCGATGCCTAAAAAATAGATGTGGGTTTTGTGGGTCTTCATATCTATGAAATCAAAGTTTTTGCTACGCTAATAATGGCTTGTGTGGCATCGCTAACTCCTAAAGTGGCAATATTGGTTCTAAGTCGTTCTTGCTCTTGAGGACTTTCAATAAGTCGAATGATTTCGGGCATTAGCTTTTGTTTTTGTTCCACATCCTTGACCAAAAGGGCAGCGTGATAGGTTTCTAAAGCTTTGGCATTCTTGGTTTGATGATCTTCGGCCACAAAAGGCGAGGGCACCAAAATGGTGGGTTTTTTTACCACACAAAGTTCTGATATGGCTATGGCTCCACTTCTTGATACCACCACATCAGCTACGGCATAAGCATAATCCATCTGAGTGATAAAAGCTGTGGCCATAATTCCTTGTTGTGCGTAGGGTTTACAAGCTTTCTCGGCTTGTGGATAGTAATTTTTGCCCGTTTGCCAAATTAACTGAATGCCTTTTTGAACCAAGATCTCAAGATTGGCTTCTATGGCTTCGTTGATGGTGCGTGCTCCCAAACTTCCACCCACCACAAGTAGGGTTGGTTTATTTTCATCTAATCCAAAGTGTTTGATTCCCAAAGGTTTTTTACCTTGGAGATTCACCATGTCTTTACGAATGGGATTGCCGGTAAAGAATATTTTCTCCTTAGGAAAATACTTTTCCATATTGTCGTAAGCTACACAAATCTTATCTACTCGTTTAGAGAGGATGATGTTGGTAATGCCTGGATATGAGTTTTGCTCTTGGATGAGGGTAGGAATACCCATTTTACTGGCCTTGTAAAGGGTTGGACCACTGGCAAATCCGCCCACTCCAATCACCAAATCGGGTTTGAAATTTTTAATGATTTTACCTGCTTTAAGTAAACTTGAAATTACTTTAAACGGAAAACTTAAATTGCTAAGACTCAAACTTCTTTGAAATCCACTTATCCAAAGGCCTTCGATGGGGAATCCTGCCGCTGGGACTTTTTCCATTTCCATCTTATCTTGAGCCCCGATAAACAGTATTTCGCAATCGGGATAAGCTTCTTTAAGTCCGTTAGCTATGGCAATGGCGGGAAAAATATGGCCGCCACTACCTCCTCCGCTGATGATAAACTTTTTCTTACTCATGGTCATCGGGTATTATGTTTTCGTCAGTACTATTGATTTCTTTGCTTACACTCAGCACAATACCAATGCTAAAACTGGTAAACCAGAGTGAAGTTCCTCCCATGCTCAAAAGCGGTAAGGGCTGGCCGGTGACTGGAAGGAGGTTTACCGCCACACCCATATTTATAAAAGCTTGAAATACCAAGCTAAACATTAGTCCAATACTGAGAAAAGCCCCGAAGGTACCTGGACTTTGGATGGCAATGCGCACGGCTCGATATAGCAATACCAAATACAAAAGCACTACAATAAAACCACCTGCAAAGCCATATTCTTCTATAATGATAGAATAGATAAAGTCGCTGTAAGGATGAGGTAGGAAGTTGCGCTGCATGCTGTTGCCAGGAAGCTTTCCAAACAGTCCGCCTGTGGCAATGGCAATTTTAGATTGCTCTGCCTGATAGTTTCCTTCAGAATCTTTATCAGAGAAACTCTCAATACGCGATTGCCAAGTTCCCAAACGGGGCAGTAGTTTAGGATAACTCTGGGCCACGAGTACCAACATCAGTACGCCAACTAAACCCATTCCCAACAACCCAAATATGTACTTTAAACTAATGCGACCAATAAACAACAAAATTATACTGGTGGTAAATAATATGGCTGCGGTGCTGAAGTTGGCAGGGAAAATAAGCACAACGGTAATAAGTATTGGGGCAATTAGTGGAATAAAGCCTTTGCGCAAATCTTTAATGTCGTCTTGTTTCTTGCTCAGCAAGCGGGCTAGGTACATAATGAGCGCCAGTTTTGCCAAGTCGGAAGTTTGAAAACTGAGGTTTATTCCTGGTATGTACAACCAACGACTGGCCTCATTGAGGTTAGCTCCCGTCAACAAGGTCATAACCAATAACGGAACCGCAAGGAAAAGTAGAATTTGGGCTACCCGCGAATAGTATTTATACTTTACCAAATGCGCCAAATACATGATGAACAAACCAAAAATCATCAATCCTGCGTGCTTTAGCATGTAGTAAAAGGTGTTTCCCTCCTGATACTTATAGGCCAGCGATCCCGTGGAACTCCACACCGCCAACAAACTGAGTACCGAAAGCACCATCACCACAATCCATATAATGCGATCACCATAGAGGTTGTCGAAGAATTTTTTGATAAAGGTTTGATAATTACTCATATCTATTATAAATCTTGTACAGCACGACGAAAACGATTGCCTCGGTCTTCGTAACTTTCAAAAAGATCGAAGCTGGCACAGGCGGGTGAAAGTAAAACTACATCTCCAGGTGAGGCCAAGTAAAAGGCGCTTTGAACCGCTTCTGAGGCAGTCATAGTTTCAATTATTGTTGGAACCACTCCGTTGAAATTTTCAAAAATTTTGCGGTTGTCGATGCCCAAACATACGATGGCTTTAACTTTTTCGCGAGCAAGCTCAATCAAAGAGCTGTAATCGTTGCCCTTATCTTGACCTCCCAAAATCAAAACTACAGGCTTACTCATCGACTCTAATGCATACCATGTAGAATTTACATTAGTTGCTTTGCTGTCGTTGATGAAACTAACGCCTCTAACGTCTGCAATTTTTTCGAGACGATGCGCAATTCCTTGAAAATCGCTCAGACAATTTTTTATACTCTCTTTTCTGATTTCCTGTAATTTAGCTGCTATACCACCAGCCATGGTGTTGTAGGCGTTGTGACGCCCTTGTAGTGCAAGTTTTTCGATGTTCATAGTAAAATTGTCGTTGTTTATTTTGAAAATTAGTTCTTGATTCAATCGGTATGCTCCCTCGTTTTGTAGCTCTTGGTTTTGACTAAAAGGCAACAAGCGCGCTGGAGTATTTAGTTTATTAATTCGATTTGTAATTTCTATATCATCTGCGTTATAGATAAATACATCAGAAGATGTTTGATTCATTCCAATACGCATTTTCGATTGAGCATAAGCATCAAATTGGTAATTGTATCGGTCGAGATGGTCGGGGGTGATGTTGAGTAAAATGGCTACATCAGCTTTAAATTTAAACATGCTGTCGAGCTGAAAGCTGCTGATTTCCAACACAAAATAGTCGTGGTCGCGCTCGGCTAAAGTGGCTGCAAAGCTTTTCCCAATATTTCCGGCCAACGCCACATCCAGTCCTCCTGCTTTCAGCAGTTCGTAAGTTAGAGTAGCGGTGGTGCTTTTCCCATTGCTCCCAGTGATGGCAATGAGGTGGGCTTTTGTATGCCGATAGGCAAATTCTATCTCTGAAATCACTGGAATATCAGCGGCTTTAATTTGTTGTACCATCGGTATCTGTAGCGGAATTCCAGGGCTTATGATGACTTCATGGGCAGCCAAAATCTTGGGCATGCTGTGTCCATTTTCTTCAAATGCAATGCGATGCTGTACGAGACTTTGTTTATAGCCTTCATTGATGGTTTTCTTATCGCTCACAAAAACATCAAATCCAAGCTTTTGGGCAAGCAAAGCTGCGCCAATACCGCTTTCGGCGGCACCCAGAACGACTATTTTATGTGCGTGGTGCATCATGGTTTTTCCTATCTCAGTTTTAAGGTTACAATGGTGAAGATGGCCAGCATAATTCCAATAATGAAAAAGCGTTGAACGATTTTGGCTTCGTGGTAGCCTTTCTTTTGGTAATGGTGGTGCAAGGGCGACATGAGAAAAATGCGTTTGCCTTCGCCAAATTTTCTCTTGGTATATTTGAAGTATGCCACTTGCATGATCACGCTGAGGTTTTCAACCAAGAAAACTCCACATAAAATGGGAATAAGAAGCTCTTTTCGAATGATAATGGCAAATACTGCTATGATGCCTCCCAAGGCCAAACTTCCTGTGTCGCCCATGAACACTTGTGCAGGGTAACTGTTGTACCAAAGAAATCCAATGGCTGCTCCCACAAAAGCTCCAATAAAAATACTGAGCTCTCCCGTATTGGGTATGTACATGATATTGAGGTAGTCGGCAAAAATAAAGTTACCCGAAACCCAAGCAAGGATACCCAGTGTAGCTGCAATTACGGCTGAGGTGCTGGTGGCTAAACCATCCAACCCATCGGTGAGATTGGCTCCATTACTTACGGCCGTGATGATGAGAATAACCAAAGGAATGAAAATGATCCAAGTATATTTCACGTACTCTGGACCCAACCAACTTACTAACCAACTGTAATCAAACTGATTGTTTTTTACGAAAGGGATGGTAGTTTTAAAAGATTTTACCTCTTGTTGTTTAAAGATGTCGTCTGAAGCTGTACGACAGTTTTCGTCTTTGTTGATGCTAATTTCTGTGGGGTTAAGCTTTTCGCGAATTACGATATCGTCGTTGAAATACATGGTTAAGCCTATGATTAAACCCAAGCTTACCTGTCCAATGATTTTGAATCGACCCGCTAAACCTTCTTTGTTTTTCTTAAAAACTTTGATGTAATCGTCTAAAAAGCCAATAAGACCTAACCAAACTGTGGTAATCAGCATCAAGATAATGTAAATATTGTCCAATCGGGCAAAAAGGAGTGTAGGTATTACAATGGCTGATAGGATGATGATTCCGCCCATGGTGGGGGTTCCTTGCTTTTGCATTTGTCCTTCCAAACCCAAGTTGCGCACAGTTTCTCCCACTTGTTGGCGTTGCAGCCAAAGGATGATTCGTTTACCAAAGATCAACGAAATAAGAAGCGACAGAATAACTGCCATGGCCGCTCTGAACGAAAGGTATTGAAAAACCCCTGCTCCAGGCACATCCAACTGATTTAAATATTGAAATAGGTAATACAGCATATTATAAGTTTTTTATTAGTTGTTCAACAGTCTGCTTATCGTCGAAGGGATGTTTGATGCCTTTAATGTCTTGGTATTTTTCGTGGCCTTTGCCTGCTATTAAAAGGATGTCGCCTGACTGTGCCATTACCGAAGCGGTTTTGATGGCTTCGGCGCGGTTGGTAATACGCAACATTTTCTTTTTGCGGTCGATGGGAACGCCCACTTCCATATCGTCGAGGATGCTTTCTGGGTCTTCGCTTCTCGGGTTGTCGGAAGTAAGAATGAGCACGTCTGAAAGTTCTGAAGCAATGCGTGCCATTTCAGGTCTTTTGGTTTTGTCGCGATCGCCACCAGCACCCACTACGGTGATGAGTTTTCCTGCTCCGCCCCGAATATCGTTGATGGTATTGAGCACATTAAGCAAGGCATCGGGAGTGTGGGCGTAATCTACTATGGCGTTGATTTCATTGTCGCCGGCAATGAGTTCAAACCGGCCTTCAGCGGTTTTTATATTGCTTAATATTTGTAACACTTCCATGGTATCGGATCCCAATTCCATAGCCACAGCAAATACACCTAAAACATTATATGCGTTGAAACTGCCTACCAAAGGGAGCCAAATTTCGTGCTCGTTGATGTACAAATGCAGTCCTTGGAAAGAGTTTTCGATCAATCGGGCTTTGTAATCGGCCATGGTTTTTAGGGCAAAACTTTTTTTACTTGCTGCAGAGTTTTGTAGCATTACCATTCCATTTTTATCATCCAGATTGGTGATGGCAAAGGCTTCTTTTGGCAAAGCATCGAAAAAACCTTTTTTAGCTTTGATGTATTCCTTAAATGTTTTATGAAAATCGAGGTGATCGTGGGTAATATTGGTGAAAAGTCCCCCGGCAAACTGAATACCTGCAATACGCTGTTGAACTACCGAGTGGGAGCTCACTTCCATAAAGGCAAATTCGCAACCCGCTTCCACCATGTTGGCCAAAAGGGATTGAAGTTGCAATGGATCAGGGGTGGTATGGGTGGCTTTGATTTCAGTATTGTTGATGCGATTGGTAACGGTGCTTAATAAACCCACTTTATAACCCAAACTTCGGTACAGATTGAAGAGCATGGTTACGGTGGATGTCTTTCCATTGGTTCCTGTAATGCCCACAACTTTTAACAGAGAAGAGGGATTTCCATAAAAATTGGAGGCCATTATTCCTAGGGCAATGGCCGAATTCTTGACCTGTAAATAGGTAATTTGAGGTTGAATATTTTGGGGTAAATTTTCGCAAACAATTGCGGTGGCTCCTTGGGCAATGCAGCCATCAATAAACTGATGCCCATCTACTTGGGTGCCACTCACAGCCACAAATAAATCGCCTTGGCTTACTTTCCGCGAGTCGAAGCAAAGCTTTTCAATGCCTTGGGGTGGTGTTCCAAGCTGCTGGAGCACGTTGATTCCGTGGATTATATCTTTTAAGCTCTTCATCAGATTTGCAAGTTAAGGATTACGTTTTGGCCTTTATTGGTCTTAGTTCCAGGCATGAGCGACTGGGTCACCACTCTTCCTGCTCCCACAATTTGCACTTTGAGTCCAAGGTCTTCAAGCAAGAAGATGGCATCTTTTGCGCTCATGTTTTTAAGGTTGGGCATCAATCCATCCGCAATAGGTCGCATTATGAAACTTATAGTATCGCTTTTCACTTCCGTGGCCACATATTGGTACGCTTGGGCTTCCATGGCCGGTTTAAATTTAAAGTGTTGGTATATCTCCGCAATTTCTTGGTATTGACCTACTTTAGCATAAGGGGCTTGAAAAATAGTATCGGGCTTCTGGTGAACTTGGAGGTTGAGAGAAGTGGCGTAAATTTTATCTGCGATATCTTTAAAAACAGGCACTGCCACAGTGGCCGCGTAATAGGAGCCCATGCTGGGATTGTTCACCACCACAATGCAGCTATATTGAGGATTATCGGCGGGAAAGTAACCCACAAAACTGGCTTGATAGTTTCTTTTGTTATAGGAGCTGGTGTAGATTTGGGCGGTACCGGTTTTACCGGCTACAGGATAGGGCGATTTTTTAAGGGCAACTCCTGTTCCGCTTTGCACTACGCCTTCCATCATTTTTTGTAGTATTTCTGCGGTTTCGCGACTGCAAACGGCTTTGTTTAAGATTTTAGTGTCGAAGGCTTTGATGGTTTTTCCTGTTTTCGATAGTTCATTTACAAAGCTGGGTTTCACCATTTCTCCATCATTGGCCACGGCATTGTAAAAGGTAAGAATTTGCAAGGGAGTCATTCTCAGCTCATAGCCTATCGACATCCAAGGCAGCGACAGTCTGGACCAGGTTTTGTCTTTGGTGTTTTTGATGTATGGACTCGATTCGCCGCTGAGTTCAATACCTAAAGGCTTTTGAATGCCCATTTTATAAATACGATCATAGAATTTTTGGGGTTCTTTTTCGTAGCCATTAAGAGCAATTTTAAAGAAACCCACATTGGAGCTGTGCATAAATACTTCGGCGGCGGTAATATCGCCATAACCTCCATCGTGGCTGTCGTGGATGGTTTTTTGTTTATAAGTGTAATGGCCTGCACCAGTGGAAATAATATCGTCGGGTTTCACCTTGCCGTCTTCTAAAGCGGCCATCATGGTGGCCAATTTAAAGGTGGAACCAGGTTCCATGGCTGCGCCAATGGCGTAGTTATAAGCTTCGTAATAGATGCCTGCGGCGGTGTCGGCTTTGAGGTTGGCAATGGCTTTTACTTTTCCAGTTTTAACTTCCATCAGCACTACGCAACCCCAGTCGGCACGGTGTTTTTGAAGCTCTCGTTGCAGTGATTCTTCTGCCACATCTTGCAATTCAATATCGATGCTCGTCACCACATCATTACCGTCCACGGGTTCTTTTACGGTTTTATCAAAAGTATAAGTTGGCCGCCATCCACCGCTGGTTTTTTGCTTAATACGTACTCCATCGGTGCCTTTGAGGTAAACGTCGTAAGCCCCTTCCAGCCCCACAACATAACGGTTTACAGTATTGTTAAAAGTTCCAATGGTACGTCTTGCAAGATCTTTATAGGGACGTTTGCGGATGTCAAATTTCTCAGTTATGAGTCCTCCTCGGTATTTTCCCCGCTTAAAAATTGCTATCTTTTGAAGTTTCCCCAATTCGGCATAACTCACCTTTTTGCGGAGGAGGTAGTAGCGTCTTTTGTTTTTATGTGCTTTTAAAATTCTGTTTTTGAAGGCTAAAGCACTTTCATCCTGAAAAATTTTGTTATAAGCCAAAGCCATACTATCCACGTGATCGTAGAGGTCTTTTTGTTCAATCACCTTGGCATCCCAATACACATCGTAGATGGGAACTGAAGTGGCTAAAAGGCTATAATCATCTGCGAAAATATTTCCCCTGATGGCGGCTTCGTTCACGTATTTATAACTTTGCTCCTTGCTTCGTTCTTTCCAATACGCTCCCTGAACAAACTGAATTTGAAAAATACGTACAAAAATGGCAAAGGCCGCAAGGAGCATAAACCCATAGAGCAAATATATGCGCCAAACAATATCCTTTTGTAGTTGGTTGCTCATGGATTAACTTCTTTTTTAGGGATATAAATTTTATAGGGAGGAATCGTAGCTTCTTGTATTTGTCGTTCACTGAGTCGTTTGGCTAATTCCGATTGCTTGGTCGAAAACATCAAATCGCTTTTGGTGCTGATGTGCTCGTCGCGAAGGTCTTTGAGTTCTTTTCCCAATTGGTCAATTTTTTTTACTTTGCTTTGAGCAATAAAATTGTTGCCGATATAGATCATGGCCAGAAGGAAAAGCATGATGAGGTAGGGAACGCTTTTTTGAATAAGGTCGCTGGTGAGCACGCTGCCATCCAAAACCGTGGAGGCCGACTTAAACATATTGGGGTTGATGTGAACGCTAGGCCACGAAAAGCTGCTCGATTTTTTGCTCTTCTTAGCCTTGGGCTCCACTCGGGGTGCATTTTTTTCGGTGGGTTTATTCTTGTCAGCCATGGTTCTAAATTTTTTCAGCAATTCGGAGTTTAGCACTTCTTGCGCGGCTGTTGACTTCATTTTCAGCTTCATCAGCAATGATGGGTTTGCGGCTGATCATTTTGAAGGGAGTAAGTGGATTTCCAAAAAAGTCCTTTTCCAGATTGCCTTCAAAATTTCCCGTTTTCATGAAGTTTTTCACCAGTCGATCTTCTAAGGAATGGTAAGAAATTACCACCAGTCGTCCCCCTGGTTTAAGAATATCTAACGATTGTTGAAGCATGCTTTTGAGGGCTTCCATTTCTTGGTTTATTTCGATGCGAATGGCTTGAAATACTTTGGCGAAATACTTGTTTTCCTTGCCACGAGGAGTTACATTTTGAAGCGCATTTTTTAAATCTTGGGTGGTGCTAATTAGGTGGTTTTGACGGTATTCTACCACAGCCAGCGCTGCTTTATAGGCATTATCGAGCTCGCCGTAAACCCTGAAAACGTTGGTGAGCTGTTGCAATTCTACCTCTTGTAGCCATTGGGAGGCAGACTGGCCTTTCGCACGATCCATACGCATGTCTAAAGGACCATCAAAGCGGGTTGAAAAACCCCTTTCAGCACTGTCGAATTGATGTGAAGAAACCCCTAAATCGGCTAAAATTCCATCCACTGGAACGGCCTGATAAAAGCGTAAGAAGTTTTTAAGGTATTTGAAATTTTGGGCTATCAGAGTGAACTTTTCATCTTGTAGATGATTGGCTTGAGCATCGGCGTCTTGATCAAAACCAAAGAGTTTGCCTTGGTTAAGCTCTTGCAAAATGGCCTTAGAATGACCACCTCCTCCAAAAGTGACATCCACATAAATACCTTCAGGACTAATGTTAAGTCCTTGAATACTTGTATTTAATAAAACAGGCACATGATAGGCCATGAAAAATGTTTTGCAATTTAGCTATTCGATTCACTACTCAAATCGAGGCTACCCATTACTTCTTCGGCCAATTTTGCAAAATCAACATCGGGACTGTTAATGCTTTGTTCGTACGCAACCTTATCCCAAATTTCGATTCGATTGACCGAGGAAGAAAGAACCACCTCTTTTTTGATGCCCGAAAAGGACATCAGGTCTTTCGAAATTTGAAGGCGACCGCTGGGATCCATCTCTATGATTTTTACCCCTGCCATGAACATACGAATGAAATCGTTATTCTTCTTGACAAATCGGTTGAGTTTGTTGACACCGCTAATTTCGGTATTCCACTCACTCATGGGATAAAGCTCAAGACAGCGATGAAACACCGACCGTTTGATCACAAAACCTTCGCCATTTACCGACTGCAATTGCTTCTTCAAACCAGCCGGAATGGCCAGCCTGCCTTTGCTGTCGAGCTTACATTCATATGATCCAATGATATTTACCACGTCTCCAAATTTCAGGTTGCTAATTTACTGCATATTTTCCCACTAAAACCCACTTTTTCCCACTCTGTTGAAAACTTGTATACTATTGTTAATAGCAAAAGGTTACGATGATTATTAAATCATTATAAATCATTGATTTAACATATATTTGAATAAAATTTGTTGGTGGGATAAGGTGGGAAATGAATTCAAAAATATTTGAATTTTAGTAAGTTAATCCCAGATTAAACATGAGCCTTATGCTAATGCTTAATGATAGATGTGCCCAGTCTAAAAAGCCCTTTTACCCCTAAATCCCCTAAAGGGGACTTTCCCAAACTGCTGATTTTTAGCGTTCTCCCTTTAGGGCTAGGGGCAAAAACGATAAAAATCAGCAGTTTGGAGGCTTTTTAGACTGGACTCATAGATAAATTCAATTTCAATGAATTATTTTATCATGTAAGAAGACTTTTATAGTCGTTTCTGACTCATAAGAGGTTAACCTCGACAAATCTATTATTTTGTAATTATTTTCGTCGACCCAAATGGCAGGTTACGTCATTGAGTAATTTGATTTAAAACAAAAAGAGTCTGATTTTAAAAATCAGACTCTTTATTGTTTTAATGTAAAGCCTTAAGGTTTACTCTGGAAGCAACTTGTCTTTGTCAAGTTTTGAAGGAGAAAAAATACCTATGACGCCACTTAATCCCACAGTCATCACAATATTGATAAAGAAAGCAAGAAAGCTAAAAAGCAGAAGTGATCCAGCAAGTGCGGCAAGTATCATATAAAGATCATATTCACCATTGAAATACACGGTTCTACGTAGCATTCCTTTCAACCCTGCCATGCCCATAAAAGCACCCATTCCAATTCCTCCAATCAAATGCGCCCAGAAGTGGAAGTTGGTCAGTTTTTGACTGTAAAGTTTTGCCCCGTTAGTGAGTATTGGCAACAATAAATAAATTGCAGAGTAAAGGGTCATTGTTAGACCAATGAGAATAGCAACGTGTACGTGTGGTCCTATAATCCATTGGGTATTATGTAGAATACGGTTTAATCCAAGGTCGGCTTGCATAATCCCTGCTGGAACAGCTAAGGCAAAACCTGTGAGTCCTCCTAATAAGAATTTTAGAGGATTGGTCATTTTAAGGGGTCGTGCTTGCCAAAGAATGGCTAAGGTAATGAAGAAGGCAAGACCTTGGGTAATAAGTTCGAATGCGGTAAGCATTTCACCAGAAAATATCTTAAGGAATGCGGGTTGAGCCTGATCCGACATCAAATGATGAGACCATACAAACCAAGAAACGATCATTTCGATCAGCAACGCAAGGCGAGCCCATCTCTCCATAAAGATTTTCTTTCCAGTAATAAGGGTAGCAAGTAAATACCAGGTTCCTGCAACAAAAATTAAGACAAGTCCATCGGCAATTAAATCGAGCCCCCACCAGAACCAGTTTTTGTATAAAAGAGCATCAATGAATGAATGTTTCAAATCGTGACCCGCCATTGAGGCAATCATATAAATAAGTAATAAAACTCCTGTGAAAGTGATTATTAAAGCGTTAAGCATCGTATCAACAGTTCCTCGAGCAATTGCAGCCACCGGAGTTGAAACAAAATTGCTTCCATCGGCATTTTTCACTTTTTTAAATCCTAAAGCGGATAATAAAACTCCTTTGGGTTGTTTTTCTGCTCCAGCAGGGTTATAGGCTATGGTTTTAAAAATATTGAGGACAAAGAATAAGGTTCCAACCATTACCAAGGCTATTCCTAACACAAAGAAGGTGCCTCCAATAACACTGAATTGGGTAAAATCAGCAGGTAAAGGCCAGTAAAGCGTGTAAAGAGGGGAATAATGCGAAAGAAAGCCCGCAAACCAAAATGTGAAAGTGCCAACGCCGATTAACCATAAAGTCCAATTGGCGAGTTTAAAACTCCACAAAGGTTTTTTCATTAGGAAAGGAACTAGAAAAAGGAATGCCCCGAAAACGATAGAATAAGATGAACCAAATATTCCAACAAGAGGATGGGCTGTCATGATAGCAAAATATTGTTGGTCGTCCATCATGGTTCCTGGTGTAACAAGATGCATGCGCATCATCATGCCTTCAACCACTGCGAAGAGATAGTAAACAAGTCCAACCACAACAAATCTGAGGGTTAATTTTTGCATGGGTGTAAGGGTTTTATGTTTAAATAAACCTTCTTCACCATTTATAAAAGTATCGATAAAACTCATAATTTTCAATTTTTTAGGTTTGTATTATTTTACTTGTACAACATCTTTTAATATCATCTTATCACTTTTCCAACCACTATACTCCGTTGATCGAATGGTAAGAATCTCTGGTTTTTCAAATTTCCACATAATGTCATTCATGTGTCCAGGTACTACCTGCATTTGAAAAAGCATCGTATTATCTTGTCGAAACAAGCCGAAGCCATAAGTAAGATCTTCGGAGGTTACCTTAAAATGAACCAAATCTCCAGTTTTAATTACTAATGTATCTGACGGTAAATAGAAATGATGGTCTTTTACGTTAATGTCAAATACCTTGTCGGCCTGATAATCACCTCTGTTAAGATCAATAGGTTTCCATGGAATGGTTTCGTGGGTTACAAGGTGAAGGCTTACGCCAATAAAAACTAAAAAACCAACAAAGGAATAGAAAAAGAGGGGCTTAATAGAACTCACATTGCTGCCTCGAGTAACTTGATACCCGAACCACGCCATGAGAAGCAAAATTGCAATTACATACAGTGTGTATGCAATGGTTTGTCCTTGTAGGACTAATGATGGATCTACCATAATGTTTTGTTTTTAATGTTTCTACTAAATTATTTTACCACACAAAGGTAGTATTTTATGGTTCTTAAAACAAGTAGATTTTAAAAAAAAGTTTCGTTGATTTATGAACATCTTCTTTTGCAGGGATAGTACTAAAGCTAAAATCAAATATTGTTGTTTGAAATCACTACTGACCGATTAAATTTAGAAAGCCAATTATTTATATAGATTCCGAACGCAGTGAGGAATCTAAAATTTTTAGTCAGTCAGTAGTGGTTTGAAATAATAAAGAAATTGAGGTGCTTTTAAAGTGATCAATGCATTTGTAAACTGGTAAACCCAGATTAAGCTTTA
>DZDC01000171.1:0-1711 GCA_022736595.1 Draconibacterium orientale
AGTAAGAAGTAAGAAGTAAGAAGTAAGAAGTAAGAAGTAAGAAGTAAGAAGTAAAAGGGCAGAAGGCAGAAGGTAGAAGGAAGAAGGTAGAAGGAAGAAGGTAGAAGGTAGAGAGTTGTTGGTAGGAAGTAATAGGTAGAATGACTCTTCAGTTTCTGGAGCGAAGCGGAAGTCCCTAACAAGCAGTGCTTCCGGATCACTTTCGCTGCTTCACTCCATCGCTCCTCGCCCTTTCGGCTCCGCCTTGCACTTTAAAAGGTTCGACAAGCTCACTTCGGCTAAGCTCAGTGCAACGCACAGCATTGATTTGAATCTTGAACTTAAAATCCTATTCTGGTTTAACAGGAGCGGTTTCGTGGCCTTTCCTAAACCAACGTTTTAAGAAGAACTCTTTCTTGCCTGTTTTATGTCGGTACGACTTTTTATATTTCTCCTTCATCGTTCGCTTTGTGGAGGAAGATTGAATGCTGGCGTGTCGCTTGAGGGCTTCTTGGTACTTCGCCATAGCCTCCTCTTCCTGCTTCTTTTTTCGAGCTTCCACTTCCCGCGCTTGCTTTTTCTGTTTCTGCTTAATTTGCCATTTGCGACATCCATATTGAGATGGAATTAGCATCAGAATCAACAACCAAACCACAATTTGAAGCTTCATATAAAAAAGATTTAGACTTGATAGAACGAACCTAAACGGTATTTATTATTCTTCTATTTCGCTGATGTACACCACTTCCGTATCAGGAAGTATTTTCTTAACATTCTTTTTAGCATCCTTATCTAAAGATTCCTTTGGAAGCTCAAGATATTTCAATTCTTTCAAATTTTCCATATCTTCAGGAAGATAGCTAATAGCATTACCCCCTAAAAGCAGGGTTTCAAGATTCTCTACGCTACCCAATTCGTCAGGAAGTTCGCCAATCTGATTGTTGGATAAGTCGAGATATTCCAGTTGCTCAAGGTGAATCAACTCCTTGGGAATGCGGCGAATGTTATTGTTTCGCAAAACCACTTCCGATAGCTTACTCAGGCTTTGAATGCTAGCCGGAATATCCTTAATCTTGCAATTGGAAAGATTGATGCTGCTCAGGTTTTCTACTTTTCGGCACGCATCAATTACCTCTGAAAATTGAATATTTGGGTTATTAGAAAGGTCAATTTTTTGAAGATTTACAAAGCGAGAGATGAAAGTTGGAATACCTGTAAACTTATTGTTTTGCAATATTAGCTCGTCAATGGCCTTATGTTGCGAGAGGTAAAAAATGGAAGTATCCCAAGCCATATTTTGATTACCGCTAAGATTTAGTGTATTTAAGCTGTAAAGGTTAACGAGTTTCCAAGGAATGGTATCGAGGTTAAGATTACTCATATCCAAGTAATTAAGCTCTTTAAATAAGCTTATCACATCGAAAGCAGGAATGATATCCAGATTTTTGCAACCTGCAATACTCAAATGAGTAAGCGGAATATTTTTCAAATTTTCGGGAAAGCCGGTGATGGGATTGTAACCCACAAAAAGCTGCTCTAGGCTGGTAAAATTTCTTGGGTCGGCAGTATTAAAAACCAAAGCCTTAATCTTATTGCTGTCCAAGGATAATATTTGAAGCTTTTTCAGTTTAGCAAGCTCCTCAGGCAATTCAGTAAGGTCGTTGTTGTTGAGTTTAAGCACTTGCAAATTGCGCAATCTTGTAATAGTTTTAGGTAATTTTGAAATTTCCTG
>DZDC01000171.1:1811-4164 GCA_022736595.1 Draconibacterium orientale
ACAATGCAACACAATAAACATAATTCACACAGTATAGTAAGTACTGAAGAATTATAGCAAACACAATACTTTATATCATTTTTTAAATTCAAATAAGAGATTATGAAATCAATTAAAGAGGTAAGTTTTAAAGGAAAAAAAGTTTTGGTACGTGTTGATTTTAACGTACCCTTCAACGATCAAGGAAAAGTATCTGACGATACCCGCATTGTGGCCGCATTGCCCACGCTCAAAAAACTCATCAACGATGGCGCCGCGCTCATTTTAATGTCGCACCTTGGCCGTCCCAAAGGAGGATTTGAACCCAAATATTCTTTGGCTCCTGTGGCTGAAAATCTTAGTCAACATCTTGGCGTTAAGGTGGGTTTTGAAGCCGAAGTACTTACCGAAAAGGTTCAGAATCAACTCCGCAATCTTAAAGCTGGAGAAGTCTATCTGCTCGAGAATGTTCGCTTTTTCGAGGGAGAAACCAAGGGCGACGAAGCATTAGCTAAAACCTTAGCTTCCTTTGCCGATGCTTATGTTAACGATGCCTTTGGCAGTGCCCACCGTCGTCATACCTCCACCGCAGTTTTGGCAGATTATTTCCCCAACGATAAATATCTTGGTTATCTGATGGAATATGAAGTGGTGAATCTTGAAAGAGCTTTAAAAACTCGCGAAAACCCCTACACCGCAGTCATTGGTGGAGCTAAAGTTTCAAGTAAAATCGACATTATTCGCAACCTCATACCCAAAGTTGACAATATGATTATTGGCGGAGGTATGAGTTTTACCTTTATCAAAGCCATGGGAGGAGCCATCGGGAGCTCACTTTACGAAGAAGACAAACTCGATTTAGCCCGCGAAATCATTAATGAAATGATGCGTGCCGGGGTTAACCTCTATCTACCTTTTGATGTGGTGGCTGCCGACAAATTCGACAATGCTGCTCAAACCCAAATCGTAAGTGCCGACGCCATACCCGAAGGATGGATGGGCTTGGACAATGGCCCCAAAAGCACTGCAAAATTTGCACAAGTACTCATGTCGAGTCGTATGATACTTTGGAATGGCCCCATGGGAGTATTTGAAATGGATAATTTTGCCCAAGGAACCAAAGCGGTAGCTATAGCAGTAGCAGCAGCTGGAGTTGGAGGTGCATTCACTGCCATCGGAGGTGGCGACTCAGTGGCAGCCATCAATAAATACAATCTGGCATCCATGATGAGCTATGTAAGTACTGGCGGTGGCGCCATGCTCGAATACCTCGAAGGAAAAACCCTCCCCGGAATAGAAGCTATTTTAAACTAAAAATCTCAATTCATCAATCCATAGGCCTGCATTATGACAAATAATGCAGGCCTCTTTTTCAATCATTATGGAGCTAATACAACCCTTTAAACTAAAACCCATTTTTAAAGATAAAATTTGGGGCGGAAACAAGATAAAAACCCATCTTAAATTTGATTTTTCTCCCCTACCCAACTGCGGTGAAATGTGGGTGCTTTCGGGCATTGAAGGTAACGAATCGGAGGTAATGGAAGGTCCCCTTCAGGGCAATACCCTTAGCGAATTGCTCGAAGTGTTTATGGAAGATTTGGTGGGCGAAAAAAACTACCTACAATACGAAAATCGTTTCCCACTGCTTATCAAATTTATCGATTCCCACGATTGGCTGTCGATACAGGTGCATCCTGATGATGAGTTGGCCGAAGCGCGCAAACTCGAAAGCGGTAAAACCGAAATGTGGTATGTGCTTCAAGCCGATAAAGAGGCGCAACTCATTAAAGGTTTCAACCAAGATATGGATGCCGAGCGTTATCAGCAACGACTCGAGAACAACAATTTAGAGGAAGTGCTTAACTTTGTGGAAGTGAAGGCTGGAGATGCTTTTTATATTCCTGGCAAAACTGTACATGCCCTAGGACCTGGAGTTTTACTGGCCGAAATTCAACAATCTAGCGATACCACCTATCGCATTTACGACTGGAACAGAAAAGATGCCCAAGGCAACGGCAGGCAATTGCACCTTGAAGAAGCCATGGAGAGCATCCGATTTGAACAAGAAAAACAATTGAAAATTGATTATCAGTGGGATCATCATCAAGCGGTGCTCTCGAAAAACGAATTTTTTACCACCCAAATTCATCACTATACCCACGGCACCAAACTCGATTACAGCCATTTGGATAGTTTTGTGGTGCTGCTGATCACCCAAGGAAGTATGCTTGTAAAACATACGCACGGTCAACTCGACTGTGGCATTGGAGAAGTGATTTTTGTGCCTGCCTTAACCGATTCTCTCGAATTGCACCCATTGCCCGAGTGCCAATTCCTTGAGATTTATTTATAATGTGGTAATGCGATAATG
>DZDC01000044.1:0-7220 GCA_022736595.1 Draconibacterium orientale
TTGCCCCTATTTATAATCCTCAATAACAATCTGCCTTTGGCAAAATTGATATTCCTCTTCTATCCTATTGGAACAAACCACCACAATACGATTTTGAGAATAAAGCTTGACCATTTGTTGGTACCACTCTATGGCTTTTCGGTCGAGATTAGAAGTAGGTTCGTCTAAGAAAACTGCTCCTGTATCCGAAAGCAAAGCTAAAGCTAATTTTACCCTTTGCTTCATTCCGCTGCTAAAATGTCGTAATTGCTTGTCTTTGGCATCAGACAAATAGCAATAATCGATAAAGCGCTCTTTGGTAAAGCCAGGCACAAGGTTTTGAAATTTAAGATGAAAATCCAGCATTTCGTCCAAGGTAAATTCCTCAGTAAGTTCCATATAGGGAGTGCAAATGGAGATATACCTATAAACTTCTTCAGAAAGTAAAGCCTTTCCTTGATTCCAGAAATTCACCTTTCCCTTGGTAGGACTAAGGTAGGATGAAAGAATTTGTAAAAGAGTAGATTTGCCACTTCCGTTGGCACCAAGAATCACATAACCCACCGAAGGTAAAATTTCGAGAGAAAGATTTCGAAAAATCCACTGGTTTGCAAAGCGTTTTGCTACAGCTTCAACCTCAATTCGGTCGATCATCATTTTGTTTTAACCGTTGGAAGAGTATCCTTTCATCACACCACGTTTTGAATTAACGAGGAATGAAATGATTTCGTCGCGTTCGCGAGTGGCTGGCATTTCTGTTTCGATGAGGCTAATGGCCTGGCTCACATTGTTTTTCTGTTGAAATAAAATGCGATATATGGTTTGAATTTCGTTGATTTGCTCGGCGCTATAACCTCTACGGCGTAGTCCAATACTGTTGATACCCACATAGCTTACGGGTTCACGACCTGCTTTGCAGAAAGGAGGAACATCTTTGCGAACCAGCGATCCGCCCGAAATCATGCTGTGAGCACCAATGGTTACAAACTGATGTACAGCCACCATGCCTCCAATAATAGCAAAATCTTCGATGGTAATGTGTCCGGCAAGTTGTGCGGCATTGGCCAAAATACAGTTGTTTCCAACAATGCAATCGTGAGCAATGTGCACGTATGCCATAAGCAAATTGTTGTTGCCCACTACCGTTTCCATACTGGCTTTGGTACCTCGGTTGATGGTTACGAATTCGCGAATGATGTTGTTGTCGCCAATGCGGACAATGCTTTCTTCTCCCTCAAATTTTAAATCCTGAGGAACTGCTGAAATAACCGCTCCAGGAAATATTTTATTGTTTTTGCCAATGCGAGCGCCTTCCATAATGGTAACGTTGGAGCCAATCCAAGTGCCCTCACCTATTTCCACGTTTTTATCGATGGTTACAAAGGGTTCAATCACTACATTTTTAGCAATTTTTGCTTGAGGATGAACGTATGCTAGCGGTTGATTCATAACTTAAATATTTTTTTTCTTTACTATTTGAGCGAGCATTTCTGCTTCCATAACTATTTTATCGCCTACCCATGCTTTTCCTCCCATGTGGCACAACCCTCTACGAATTGGACTTAATAATTTTAAATCAAACACAAGCGTATCCCCGGGAACAACCTTGTTTCTCAGTCTCACGTTGTCAATCTTTAGGAAATAGGTAATGTAATTTTCTGGATCTGGTACTTGACTGAGCACCAATATTCCCCCACTTTGTGCCATGGCTTCAATTTGCAATACTGCGGGCATCACAGGTTCTTCAGGAAAATGACCAACGAAAAAATCTTCGTTCATGGTCACATTTTTAACTCCAATAACCGAGTCTTCGGTCACACGCATTATCTTATCGACCAACAGAAATGGGTTGCGATGGGGCAACATACGCTTGATGGCTTCAATATCGTACTGCGGTTTTTGAGTTAGGTCAATTTTGGGAGGTCCATCGTTTTGCTTTTTGATGTGTTCACGAATCATTTTAGCAAAAGCCACATTGGTTTCGTGTCCTGGACGCACAGCGATAATTCTACCTCGAACTGGCATTCCTACCAAGGCCAAATCTCCAACCACATCTAAGAGTTTATGGCGGGCGGCCTCATTATCAAACTTGAGTTCCAGATTGTTTAAGATTCCTTTTTGCATCACCTTCACGGTGGGTTTATTAAACAATTTGGCCATACGTTCCAATTCCAAGTCCGAAACTTGCTTGTTTACAAAAACAATGGCATTACTCAAGTCACCGCCTTTGATAAGATTATTATCAAGCAAAAACTCCAGTTCGTGAAGGAAAACAAAGGTGCGACAAGGGGCAATTTCTTCAGCAAATTGAGAGTAGTCATTCAATTCGGCATTTTGAGTTCCCAACACCTTAGTATTATAGTCAATCATGGTACTAATGCGACGAGAATCATCGGGGATGATGGTCATTTCGGTACCTCTTTTTTCGTTTTTATAATTGATAACCTTATTCAATTCAAAATACACGCGGTCTTCGTTAAGGGTTTTGGTTCCCGTTTTTTGAAGGGCATGTACATAATAAAAAGAGCTACCATCTAAGATGGGGGCTTCTTCCTGATCCATTTCAATATAAACATTATCAATGTTGAGGCCTACCAATGCTGCCAATACGTGTTCGATGGTCGTTACTCTGGCTTTCCCAAATTGTAAGGTGGTTCCTCTGGAAGTGTCAACCACATAATCGACCAAAGCTTGAAATTCGGGTTTGCCATCAAGGTCCACCCTTCTAAAAACGTATCCGGTATTAGCCGGAGCGGGTACAAACTTGATGTTAACTTGTAAACCGGTATGAAGACCAATTCCTGAAATACTTACCTCTTCGGCAATGGTAACTTGTTTCTCGCTCATTCTTTTGATTTATAGGTTTGTAAATAAAATTGCGGGCAAAAGTATCAAAATAAATTAACCTTAAATTAACCTCTGCCCTGCTACTTTTCAGCAGTCAATTGTGCAATTCTCTTTTCTAATTCTTTTATTTGTGCTGCCATACCTGGTAGTTTACGGAAATAGACAGACGACTGTAGAAACGACTTGTGGGTAAAGGAAGGAACTCCCGATTCCACTGAATTGGGGGTTAAAATAGAAGAAGCAATTCCTGACATGGCGCCGATTTTTACGCCATCAGCTACTTCAAGATGACCTGCTACGCCTACTTTTCCGCCAAACATACAGTTCTTTCCAATTTTAGTAGAGCCGCTCACTCCTGCCATGGAAGCCATTACGGTATTCTCTCCAATCTCAACATTATGTGCTATTTGCACCAAATTATCGAGTTTAACTCCACGGCGGATTATGGTTGAACCCATGGTAGCACGGTCTATGGTGGTATTAGCCCCCACATCCACACGGTCTTCAATGATTACATTGCCAATCTGAGGCACTTTCCGAAAATCATCTTCAAACTGTGGCGCAAAGCCAAATCCATCGGCACCAATCACAACGCCTGCATGCAGGGTACACTCATTTCCGATGATGCATTCGTGCATGATTTTTACGCCAGGATATAGATAAGTATTCTTTCCAATTTTTACTTGATCCCCTACATAACATTGCTGGTAGATTTTAGCACCATCTCCAACGATCGCACCTGGTCCGATGTAGGCAAACTCGCCAATGTAAACATCCTGACCAATTTTGGCTGTAGGATCGATGAATGCCTGGGGCGAAATTCCCTTTTTACTTGCACGACGGGCGTTGTCGTATTGCTGCAAAATCTTTGCAAAAGCAGTATAAGCATCCTCCACTTTGATGAGGGTAGCTTTAACAGGCTTTTCAGGCACAAAACTTTTGTTGATAATCACCACCGAGGATTGGGTGGTATAAAGATATTGGTTGTACTTTGGATTGGAAAGAAACGATAACCCTCCGGGTTCTCCTTCTTCAATTTTGCTAAGTTTATTAACTATGGCTTGAGGTTCACCTACGAGAACCCCGTCAAGCCACATGGCAATTTGTTGCGCGGTAAATTCCATACATTACTATTTATACAATCCGAATTGAATATAAAGCCAAAATCGGCACCCACGAGTCAAAGCTACGTAAGCTGCCGATTTTGAATTCTTCTTTCAAAGGGCAACAAGGATTTGCTTAGGCTGTGGATACTGTACTGGTGTCGACTCGCTCTAATGCAATATTTTTTAAAAGGGTTGCGTGAAGGGGTAATTAATTTTAGAAAAAACTAATATTCTCCGTTTTGATGCTTTATTTTAATGTGGTGAAGCATGTCTTGGGTCATTTTATCCAAGTCGTACTCTGGTTTCCAACCCCATTCGCTACGAGCGCTAGTATCATCAATGCTGTTGGGCCAGCTATCTGCAATGGCTTGACGATAATCGGGTTCATAACTAATCTCGAATTGAGGCATATACTTTTTAATGCTTTCAGCCAATTCACCAACAGTAAAACTCATGGCAGCTAAATTAAAATCACTATGATGTTTAAGATTTTTTATCTCGGCATGAAAAAGGTCGATGGTGGCTTTAAGACAATCGGGCATATACATCATCGGAAGCTTGGTGTCTTCCTTCACAAAACAGGTGTATTTACCGTATTTGATGGCATCGTAATAAATGGCTACGGCATAGTCAGTAGTGCCTCCTCCAGGGAGCGCCTCATGACTGATGATGCCAGGGTAACGAAGACCACGCACATCTATACCATATTTGTTGAAATAATAATCACCCAATAATTCACCCGCAACTTTGGTAATTCCATACATGGTTTTGGGTTTTAAAACAGTCTCTTGAGGGGTGTTTTCAATGGGAGTTTCTGGACCAAAAGCAGCGATAGAACTTGGCGTTAATACTCGAGTCACTCCTTCTTCACGAGCCACTTCCAATACATTGATAAGTCCATTCATGTTGATGTTCCAAGCCAACATGGGGTTTTTTTCGCCCACAGCCGAAAGTATGGCAGCAAGATTGATGATACCATCAATTTGATATTTTTTTACCAAAGAACGAATGCCCTCTCGATCTAAAATATCCAATTGGTGAAAAGGTCCACTTTGCATGATGGAAGCAGGTGCTTCTTTCAAATCGGTGGCCACTACATGCTCATTGCCATAAATCTTGCGAAGTTCCATGGTAAGCTCTGTTCCAATTTGACCGGCACAGCCTATAATAAGGATATTTTTCATACTTAATTCTTCATTTAAAGGATACATACGGTGATGAACTTGTTAAAAAACTTGGCAAAGTTATAGCTTATTTAACTCGCTTTACCTGCTGTAATCTTGCAGTTTGTACTTCCTACAATTATATTTTGTCAATTCTTTGAAACAGAAAAGCCGGTGTTTAACCGGCCTTACTTTTTTACTGAATCATTATTTTTAAATGAGAAGTACTCCCATCGATATAATAAAGTTTTATGGTATAAATACCACTTTGCTGGCATTTCAAATCTATTTCAAATCCTTGAGCTGTGGTAGTTTGCTCAAAAGGGATTGTTCTTCCTAATGCATCCGAAATCAGCAGCTTTGAAACTAAAAAAGTCTGAATTTCGAGTCGGAATGGGGATCCTTTCTCCATGGGATTAGGATAAACTTTTGCCGAAACTTGATGGCTTATTGGATTAATACCATCTGTTATAACATTGATGTACTGTGGTTTGATAAGGGTATCTACTTCGCTTGCTTTTGAAATAATCAAACTTACTGTATAAATTCCTTCCATGGTATAAATATGGGAAGGATTGGCCAAAGAAGAAGTATCTCCATCGCCAAAATCCCATAGATAGGCGGTTGGGCTTCCTGCCGAAAGATCAGTAAACTGAACGGTTAGAGGTAAAATTCCACTTAACACATCCGCAGAAAAATCAGCCGATAGGCTGGTGGGGATGATTCCATTGTGGGCAGTGTTGGAACGGCTGCTGTTATAATTGGTATTGGCCTTTGAAATATAAGGATTGCAGGTATTGGGGCTAATAATTTCAACTTGATAATACAGACTTCCAGCAGGTGGATTTAAATCGGTAAAGGAAGTATTGGTACCTGGGACAGAGTCAATTTTAGTCCAAACATTGTTGGCTCCCAATCTCCAAATGCGATAGGTTTGCACTTGAAAGCCTAAATAATGATTCCAAATCAAGTTCCAGCTTGTTCCCGTTCCTTGGTTAATGGTAAGGTGCATGGTCTTATGAAAATCGCTCAATACCGATTCATTATTACAGGAGTCGACGATGGATATCTTGTAGGAATAGGCTTTAATGGCGGGGTTGGAATTGGTATCGACAAACAAACCTGTGGAATCGGCAGCCACAAATCCAATGCTGTCGTACACACCAGCTACGGAACTTTCGGCATAAACTTTATAATAAAGAATGGGTCCGCTCACCTGTTTTTCGAATACGATGAGGTTGTGCCCCAAGGAGTCGTCCACTGTAACCAAACAAAGACTTTCGGTAGGCAAAGCAACTACGCTTACCGTAGTTGAATCAGTGGCAGTAAGGATGCCATCGGTAACGGTGACGTAGAACGTATGTGCATTTTGAAGAGGGCCAGCGGTAGTAAGTGCAGTATTAGTACTGCTTAAATAAGGCGAACTTGCCCAAGTGTAGGATAGAGATCCGCTACCATTATAGCTGGTTTGTGCATTAAGATTAACAAATCCACTGCAAGTGGCAATAGTATCGTTTACATTTACTGTGAGAAATTGACCTGCGGAGGAGGTTTTAATAATGGTTCCGTTGTCACCAACGGCATAAGCGATATTGTTGTTGAAGCAATAAACTCCATTTAAATTGGTGGTGATACCGCTGTTTTGCTGTGTCCAAGTTACTCCGCCATTATTGGTGCGAAGTACTAAACCTCCATCACCCACAATATAACCATGAAGGCTATCAGAAAAATGAACGGCATTAAGGTTGGTGGTGGTGCCACTAGAGATAAGAGTCCAAGAGGTTCCGGTATTGATGGTTTTATAAATGTTTCCTGCCTTAGCCACAGCAAAACCCGTTGTGGGGCTACTGAAATAAATATCGTTGATCACACTAATGGTGGTGTAAGGAAGGCTATAGTAACTACCTCCTGAGGTTGTGCGCACCAAAAAACCCTGAATAAAATTATAATCCCCTCCCATCACTCCATTATTAGCATCGACAAAATGTGTGGCATTTAGGGTATAAGTTGTTCCCCCACTAATGACGGGATTGCTCCAAGTGGAAGCATTGGTGGTTTTTAAAATCACTCCAGTGCCACCAACGGCATAACCTGTGGTATTGGTTGGAAATTGAATGTCGTTGAG
>DZDC01000044.1:7320-18967 GCA_022736595.1 Draconibacterium orientale
TTGCATCCAGCCACTTTGGCTCCAAACATTAATAGCCATCAATTGCAACAGAATCGAAAGTAAAAGAATTTTCATATTGATTACTATTTAATTCAACGTATTTTTTAAACCTAAAACTAAAGTATTACTTTTTTATGAGTCGGCTAAATTAATATAAATCGTATGGATTTCCTATACGCAATTGACCCAAATTTGAAAAACAACGATCCCAGCTTAAATTGAGTTAACGCATTGAATATTATTTTTTGTACTTTTACGCAGACTTATTTCATCCGAATCAAAACTTATGAAGTCTGTTTTAATAATCTTATTACTTTCCTTATTTTCATTGAATTACCTTTGGGGGCAATCCTCATCAGGCCTAATTCCCATTGAGACATTTGGCTCGGAGCATTATAAAGCTCAGCCCATCACTTGGGCTTTTGCCGAAGATTCGAGAGGTCTCATGTACGTTGGGAGTAAAGAGGCGCTGTTGGTATATTCAGGAAGTTGGAAAAAATATCACATCGATTCGCATAACGATGTCACCTCCATTGCCATGGGAGGTAATGGCGAAATCTTTGTTGGGGGAAGAGGCGAATTTGGATATTTCGGCGCAGACCCAACCAATACGGGTTCTTTACACTATTTTCCGCTGTACCAAAAACTGGATTCCATACAGAAACAGTCAATTGGAACCATTTGGTACACCATCGTCAATAAAAATGCGGTCTATTTTATAAGTGCCGAAAAAACCTACCTTTACCAAATTCTGCAGAAAACGCTTAAAATTATAGATCATCCAGCCGAAGTGATCCACGCAGCTAAGGTGCATCATCAAATTTTGGTAATAGTAAAAGACAAAGGTCTATTTAAACTCGATGAAAAAGGCCTCAGTTCTTTTGGAAAAAAAGGTCATTTTATGACCCTAAAAGAGGACAAAGAAAAGGCTAACATCAAATATTTTTGCGAATCTTCGGGCAGTAAAGTATTGTTTATCAATGCCAACTATCAGCTCATGGAGTTTGACATTTCCAACCCCAACCTTCCCCCAATTCACTTTAAAACCAATGTGGATTCCTTGCTTAAAAATGCCAGCGTTCTAAAAATAATAAAACTAGGAGACGCCTATTTTGGCCTTTATTTACCTGGAAACGGAATTTTAATATTGGATAAAAACGGTAAATTCATACGTAAAATTGATAAAAGTACTGGCCTCAAGCAGGATATTGTGGAAAATTTATATTTCGATTCACAGCAAAATCTTTGGGCTGCCCATGGTACGGGCATTAGCCGAATTGAAATATATTCCAATTATGAATATTTTCCAAGAGAATGGTTAAATTTGAAAGATCGAGTGCATAAAATCACCCGTTTCAACAACATTCTTTATTTGGCTTGTAAAGATGGACTTTATCAGTACGAAAATCCCCGGTTTTCACCCGATAGCCTCCTGATTCAAAATCCAAAACCTCAGGTTACTAAAGCCCCATTCCCTCATACTTCTCATACTGCCATTTGGGATATTTATCCTGTGGAGGTGGAAGGCAAAGCGTTGATGCTCATCATTACCGACGATTTTGTTTTTAGTCTCAACGACAAAAACCACATCGATACCGTGCTCTATTCCTCTGGAAACACCCTTATGCAAGATAAAATTGATCCCAATAGAATATGGATTGGTTTATATCCCAAAGGGCTGGGTAGTTTTTATTACACACAAGGCAAATGGGTAAACGAAGGACAAATCCAAGGTAGCAATTATGAGATTTTCAAACTTGACTTCGATAGCGACCTAAATCTATGGTTGGGAAGAATCGATGGCCTCTCCGTATTATACAAACCCAGCTTTCGCAACAATACTATTTTTCAAGCCAAGCTTCGCAACTTTAGCGCAAAGGATGGCCTCCCCGTGAATGATGCCATTTTCCCCCTATTCATGGATGGAAGAATGGTATTTGGAAGTTCGGAAGGAATCTTCATTTACGATTCTAAAAAAGAGAAATTTCAAATCGATTCTCAGTTGCCTAGCTGGTTTGCCAGCCACCATGTACATCGCATGTACACCGACAACAGCCAAAGAACTTGGACCGTAACCTACAACTACGACCACAGTGTGATTTTCTTACGCAGCTTTCAAAAAACCACATCAGGAAATTATATTAACCGTATTCCATTGGCTTTGGAAGTTAATGCTCAAGCCTTTGATGCCCTGTACCAAGATGGACAAAGTCTTTGGGCCGGTGGATCTTTCGATCTTATAAAAATAAATAATGTAGGAGAATCGGGGAAAAGTAGTACCGTTAAAGCTTTTCTTAATCGCATCAGTATTGCCGGCAGAAGTACCCTTTTTGATGGTCATTTTTACGACGACCAGTTCAAGGCCATTGATCAACAAAATCAAAATGCCATTCCCATATTGGAATATGCCAAAAACAATTTAAGTTTTCACTTTTCGGGCATAAGCTCTAAAGTTAAAGCCAAGATTAGCTATCGCTGGAAGTTGGAAGGCTACGATACCGACTGGGGACCTTGGGTTACCAATACCGAAGTGCAGTTTACCAACTTGCCCGAAGGAGAATACAACTTCCGCTTGCAAGCCCGCGATTCGTATGGAAACCTGAGCAATGAAGTAAACTACGCCTTTAGCATAAAACCCCCTTGGTATCGTACTTTAGTAGCCTATATTGGATATTTGCTCTTTTTTATTGCCTTTGTTTGGGGAGCCATAAGAGTTAGCACCCGTAGCTTAAAGAAAATCATTAAAGCCGCCACCGCCGAAATTGTGGCTCAAAAAGAAGATATTGAAGAGAAAACCTTAAACATCATTAGCAGTATCAACTATGCTAAAAGAATACAAGAAGCGGTGATTCCGCAGAAAAAACTGATGCAAAAGGTTTTCCCTAAGCATTTTGTACTATGGAAACCCCGCGATATCGTAAGCGGTGATTTTTATTGGATGATGCAAAAAGGAGAAAAAGCCATCATTGCTGCTGCCGACTGTACGGGTCACGGTGTCCCTGGCGCATTTATGAGTATCATGGGAATATCATTCCTCAACGAAATTGCCAATAATAAGGAAGTTCAAACTGCCGCCGAAGCACTTAATCAATTGCGTCACAACGTAATAGTTTCTTTAAACCAGGAAGGATCTGAAACCGATACCAAAGACGGAATGGACATTTCACTTTGTGTATTTGATTTTAAAAAGATGATGATGCAATTTGCTGGAGCCTATAATCCTCTTTACATGATTCGCGACGGCGAACTCAGTGTAATCAAAGCCGATCGAATGCCCATTGGAGTACACGAAAGAGACAATAAACCCTTTAGTAATATGGAGTTTAGCTTGCATAAAGGCGACCTATTTTATATCCTTAGCGATGGCTACATCGACCAGTTTGGGGGTCCCGACGGCAAAAAGTTTATGACTGGCAAATTCAAACAATTGTTGCTCGAAATTTACAAACTGCCCATGGAAGAACAAAAAGAAGTCTTGTGGCAAACCATCCTCGATTGGAGAGGAGAAATAGAACAAGTGGACGATATTATCATCATTGGCATTCAAGTGCCTTAACAATAAAAGTATGCCATTGCTTTCTTTCATCGATTTCCATTCAGGTCAAAACATGCTTTATCCTAAAGAATTGGCGGTAATTCTATTGGACGGATTAAGAAATGAATGGATTTTTTATTGGCTCATAGCATTAACCAGCATCCTTATTATTGGAAAACTTTCCTTCGAGCGTCGTTTTAACTTGAGCATAGCTGCCCAATTTGTGAACCGAAATTTTAGCACCTTACTTTCTGAAAGTTCCCTACTCAAACATCCCTTAAATCTTATTTTAAGCTTCATCTTCCTGATTACCTCCGGTTTTTTTATTTCCTATTTTGCTTTGCACTTTGCTCACCAAGAACAATGGAATCAAACCACAAGTTTAGAATTAATGGTAGCTGTATTGGTTTTCTTTCTATTCAAATCAGTTTTGGTAAGCTTGAGTCAGTTCTTATTCGAAATGCAATCTGTTATTGGAATCTATCTGAATGTGGTAGTGCTTTCCCAAAACATTATGGCCATCGTTATGTTGGTTAGTTTGTGGCTTATGGCCTATATTTCACCAGAGCTGGGACTGTACCTTGGAACCATCATTATGATCGTATTGTGGCTGCTTCGACTCTATAAAATAACAACCCAAATACTGCCTAAAATTAACTATCGTTTGTTTCATTTTATTATTTACCTTTGCACCGTCGAAATTTTACCCTTAATTATTGCTGTAAAGCTTTATTTTCTGTGGCTTTCGATGAGTTAAGTAATCGATTTACGACCATTTTAAACTGGTAACAATTAGCAAGTTATTATTTACTGTCTTAAAACTTTAGCGTCTTGAAGGTAAAAAACATTCTGGTTTCTCAACCGCCACCAAGTGATTTAGACAAGTCACCCTACAGCAAACTGGCCGAAAAGTACAAGCTCAATATTGAGTATTTCAAATTCATCAAAATTGAAGGTGTTAGTTCGAAAGATTTCAGAAAAACAAGGGTTAACCCTCTTGATTTTTCCTCTGTAATCTTCACCAGTAGGCAGGCCGTTGATCACTTTTTTGCATTAGCAAAAGAGCTACGCATTGAAATTCCTGAAGAAATGAAGTATTTCTGTTTATCAGAATCTACCGCATTCTATCTTCAGAATTATGTACAATATCGGAAGCGTAAAATCTTCTTCGGTAAACAAACCTTTGGAGATCTGATGGACGTAATTCGCAAACACCGCGAAGACAAATTTTTATTCCCTTGCTCTGATATTCACAAAGAAGACATTCCCGATGCCCTTACTGCTGAAGGTATTGCCTACGAAAAAGCGGTAATATACCGTACTTTGGCTTGCGACTTAAGCCACATCGATATTCCTCAGTATGATATGTTGGTGTTTTTTAGTCCTGCAGGGATTAAATCCTTATTTAAGAACTATCCTGAATACGTTCAAGGAGAACAGGTAATTGCCGCTTTTGGACAAACCACCGCTGAAGCCGCTTTGGAATCAGGTCTACGTTTGGACGTTTTTGCCCCTACGCCTCAAGCTCCCTCCATGACCATGGCTATTGAAAATTTTGTGAAAGAAATCAATAAACGGAAGCGATAAAGCTCTTTCAAAAAATATTATAAAACCACCTTTTAAAGGTGGTTTTTTTTGTTTTAAAGCAATATATTATCGATTAATCGAACTCCTCCTATTTTCACCACTATGAATCCCATTTGATTTTTTGAGGGCGAAGCATCTAAAGTCAAGCTTAAATCTTCGGGATTAGCAATCTCAAAATAAACCAACTCCATGGAGGGATACCGATCCAATTGCTTTTGCACCCATTGTTTCAATTGCAAAGTATTCCATCGGGCAGCCATGGTGCTTGCTTCTTGCAAAATTTGATAAATGACGGGAGCTAAAGTACGTTCATTGGCACTAAGTCTCAAATTACGGCTGCTCATGGCCAGCCCATCCGTTTCGCGGAACGTTTCGCAGGGTACAATCTCAATGGGGAGTTGCATTTGATGCACCATGGCTTTGATGATAAGCAACTGTTGATAATCCTTTTTACCAAAATAGGCTCGGTGTGGCTTCACAGCATCAAAAAGCTTACGAACCACGGTAGCCACTCCATCAAAATGACCTGGCCGGCTTGCCCCTTCCATCACTTGCTGCAAGCTTCCAAACTCATAATGCTCCACCTTAAAACCCTCAGGATACATTTCTTGAGCCGAAGGCATGAATACCATTTGGCATCCTACTTCGGTCAACAACTCTAAATCCTGAACTTCAAGTCGAGGATACTTGAGCAAATCTTCGGCATTATCAAACTGAGTAGGATTTACAAAAATGCTACATACAACACAATCGTTTTCGGCCAAAGCCTCCTTTACCAAAGCCAAATGACCTTGATGTAGCGCCCCCATGGTGGGAACAAAACCTATTTGCTGACCCGTTGAAAAAAGCGAACTTAATCTATTTTGTAAGATTGCAATCTCATTATATACTTCCATGACTATTTTAATAATTGAAATACAATAAATTGACCCAAAAGATGGGAGTTGTTAAAATTACTTTTTTTTTGTAAATTTGCACCTTTGAATTTTTTAAATCTGCACATCATGGAAAAACCTAAGGTTTTGTATGTAAATCAAGAAATTACGCCTTACCTACCAGAGACGCACATGAGTCTATTCGGACGTCACCTCCCTCAAGCCACCCAGGAAATGAAGAAGGAAATCCGGACTTTTATGCCAAGGTTCGGGCTTATCAATGAACGACGCAACCAATTGCATGAAGTGATACGGCTTTCGGGTATGAATTTAATCATCAACGAGATGGATCATCCTTTGATTATCAAAGTGGCGTCCATTCAAATTGCCCGTATGCAGGTTTATTTTATTGATAATGACGATTATTTTCAACGCAAATTTATTTTTCAAAGTAAAACCGGAAAATTTTTTAAAGACAACGACGAACGTTCCATTTTTTATGCACGTGGCGTAATCGAAACCGTGAAAAAATTAGGTTGGGCTCCCGATATCATTCACATTAACGGATGGTTTGGATCATTGGTTCCCATGTATCTTAGAAAAGTTTTTAAGAATAATCCCTTATTTTCAGAGTCAAAAATTGTAATTTCTCTTTTCAACGATGGCTTTGAAGATTCTTTTGACAAAGGTTTTTTGAATAAGCTTGTAAATGAAGGATTAGAAGAAAGCGAGCTCACACACTATAAAGAGCTTTCTTACGTTGGCTTTATGAAAAGTGCCATCGACTATTCCGATGCAATTATTTTTAATGACGAAGTGCTGAATCCCGAATTGGTAAGCTATGCTCAAGCGAGCGGTAAGCCTGTTCTTCCTTATGTTTCAGGCGACGAATACAAACAAGCTTTTAATGATTTATATGACAAACTTCTTGAACGTTAACGTTAGTACTAAGCTATTTTCTTGGCTTTTCATTTTCCCCCTAACAGTTTTATTGTTGCAATCTTGTGAGAAACCCGAAGATTTGGGATACGATATTGTTGCCGTTCCCGGCGAAGTCCTTAACGTGGCCTTTGTGGACACGGTAACGGTGAAGTTTGAAAGTTTTTTGGTGGATTCGGTGGCTTCAAAATCCCTCTCTAGCCATCTTTTAGGGTCAATGAATGACGAAATTTTTGGCACCTCCAGCGCCAGTATTTATACTCAGGTTCGCATGATTAGTAGCAATCTCGATTTTGGCACCAATCCTGTTTGTGACTCTATCGTATTGAGTTTTGATTATTCCTCCCTCTATGGCGATTCCAATGCCGTACATCATATTAAAGTTTATGAACTCGACCAAGATATCTATCTCGATAGTACCTATTACTCTAATCAAAACAAAACCATTAAATACCCCGCTCTTTTTGACCAAGAAATTCCTTTTAGATTCAAAGATTCTGTCCCTCTTTTTGATGATGGATCAATGTCCCCTCCTCATCTCAGGTTGAAACTATCGCAAAGTTTTGGCAATCTTATCATTAGTAAATCTGGACAAACTGAACTTAGCGACAATACCGAATTTCTTAAATTTTTAAAAGGCTTTTATGTAACGGTTGACCCTAAAGGACAAGGAGGTAGTCTTGCTGGATTAAGTTTACTTTCAAACTTCAGCAACCTATGCCTTTATTATCACAACGATACGGATACTTCGGAGGAATACTTTTTGATAAATTCAAACTGTGCCCGTTTTTCCAACTTCAACCACCATAATTATTTAGGGAGCGACCTTACCTTTTACAATCAAGTAGTTAAAGGCAACTCATCCCTTCAAAGTACACAATTCTACCAACAACCTATGGCTAGCGTCCGTACAAGAATTACATTTCCTTACCTTGATGAGCTTGCCAAACATGGTACTCAACGGGCTTTACATCAGGCTATTTTGGTGCTTAATGTTGCGGATTATGTGGATACCGTTCTTTACCCCTTACCCTTAAGTCTGAGTATCGTGGGAGAAGATAGCCTCGGAAATCTCCTTAACCTCATCGATTACTATGAAGGCGCAACCTATTTTGGCGGAAATTTGAACCGTTCTAATCGTGAATACACATTTACCCTCACCCGCACTATACAGGATATGTTGCTTGGCATCTCTGAATATAAATCGCTCGTTCTTATTATTTCGGGGGAGGCTATTCACCCCAAAAGACTTGTATTAAATAGTTTTAATAGTCCTTCTCGTAAGTCAAGATTGAAGCTCATTTATACTGATGTGAATACAAATTAAATAAATAAACCTAATTAAAATACTAATCTTATGTGTGGAATAGTTGCATACCTTGGCGATCGACAAGCCTATCCCATCCTCATCAAAGGACTTCATCGTCTCGAATATCGAGGTTACGATAGTTCGGGAATTGCTATTATCAACGGAAATCTTAACCTTTATAAACGCAAAGGAAAAGTATCAGAACTTGAAGCATTTGTGGAAGGAAAAGATGTCAGTGGTACCATTGGAATTGCACACACTCGTTGGGCTACCCACGGTCAACCTAATGATGAGAATGCCCATCCTCACTTTTCACAGAATAAAGAACTTTCCATCATTCATAACGGAATTATCGAAAACTACAATTCTCTAAAAGAAGAGCTAATGAAGCGTGGCCACATCTTCGATAGCGAAACCGATACTGAAGTACTCATTCACCTCATTGAAGATGTTCAAAAAAACGAAACGCTGGAACTTAGCGAAGCTGTGCGTGTAGCCCTAAACCAAGTGGTGGGAGCTTATGCCATTGTGGTGATTTCTCAAAACGACAACCAACGTCTCATTGCTGCCAAAAAAGGAAGTCCTCTGGTAATCGGCATTGGCGAAAACGAATTTCTCATTGCCTCCGACGCCACTCCAATCATCGAATATACCCGCAAGGTTATCTATCTCGAAGATGAAGAAATGGCCATTTTGGAAAGAGGTAAAGAACCCGAAATTAAAAGCATTTCAAATATCGTTCGCACCCCTTATATTCACGAGCTTACCATGAACTTGGATAGCATCGAAAAAGGAGGCTACGAACATTTTATGCTCAAAGAAATTTTTGAGCAACCCCATTCCATCAGCGAAAGCATGAGGGGAAGATTGCGTCCTGGCGAAGGCATTATTTCTTTAGGAGGAATTACCCAATACAAAAACAAGATAAAAAATGCCAAAAGAATTGTAATGATTGCTTGTGGCACCTCTTGGCATGCCGCATTGGTGGGCGAATATCTGTTTGAAGAACTCACCCGCATACCCGTGGAAGTAGAATATGCTTCCGAATTTAGATATCGAAATCCCATCATTACTGAAGATGACGTAGTAATCGCCATTTCACAATCGGGAGAAACAGCCGATACTTTAGCTGCCATAAAATTAGCCAAAGAAAAAGGAGCCTTAATCTTAGGTATATGCAATGTGGTGGGATCCAGTATTCCACGCGAAACTCATGCTGGCAGCTATACCCATGCAGGGCCAGAAATTGGCGTAGCCTCCACCAAAGCATTCACCTCACAAGTTACCCTACTCACCATGATGGCTTTGATGCTGGCCCATGAAAAGGGAACCATTTCCGATTCGCATCATCAACAATTGATTACCGAATTGAGTAATATTCCCACAAAGATTGAAGCCGTACTTAAAACTGCTCCCTTGGTTAAAGAAATTGCCGAAAAGTATAAAAACTCTCGCAATGCTCTTTACTTAGGTCGTGGAATTAATTTCCCTGTTGCACTTGAAGGAGCTCTTAAACTTAAGGAGATCAGCTACATTCATGCTGAAGGTTATCCTGCTGCAGAAATGAAACACGGCCCCATTGCCCTCATCGACGAGGAAATGCCTGTGGTGGTAATTGCCCCTAAAAAAGGAAATTACGATAAGGTGGTGAGCAACATTCAAGAAGTAAAAGCTCGAAAAGGAAAAATAATTGCTGTGGTTACCGAAGGCGATACAGAGGTTCGCAACATGGCCGACCACGTGATTGAAATACCTGATACCGAAGAACTTTTGGTACCACTTATTGCCACCATTCCTTTACAACTTTTGAGCTATTACATTGCCATTATGCGCGGTTGCAACGTGGATCAACCCCGTAACTTAGCTAAGTCGGTAACGGTAGAGTAACGCCATGATGGATCCTGTCATAATCAAAAAAGAATCCACGCCGCAATGGTTTGTATTCTACGTTATGGCCAAGCACGAACGTAAGGTGGACGAACTGCTTCAAAGAGATGGGTACGAAACCTATTTGCCCATTCATAAAGTAGTGAAACAGTGGACCCATCGCAAGAAAACATTGGATGAACCTCTCTTTAAATCCTATATCTTCGTTCGTATAAAAGAGTCAACAATTTGGGATATTTTGCAATATCCTGCTGTGGTAAAAAACATACGCTTCAATAACGAACCGGCCTTTTTGCCACAAAAGCACATCGACCTCATTAAGGATATGATTGCCCAAAAAACCCAGTTTGAGCTCAGCTCTGAAAAACTGAAAAAAGGCGATTTTATCAAGCTAAAAACTGGGCCTTTTAAAGGCCAAGAAGGCATAGTTAAAGAAATTCGAGGAGCGCGTAAATTGCTGATTTTCTTAGAAGCTCTCGGTTTATCTCTGGTAATAGAATATAATTAATTAAAATAACAACAGCATGACAAAAGCAGAAATTCACACCGTAAAAGGAGTAATGAAGGTTAACTTCTACGACGAAGACGCTCCCAACACCGTAGCCAACTTTGTTAAACTCAGCAAAGCAGGATTTTATGACGGTCTCACTTTCCACCGCGTAATTCCTAACTTTGTAATACAAGGAGGTTGCCCCAATGGCACAGGAGCTGGTGGCCCTGGTTACTCCATCAATTGCGAGCTCACAGGCAACAATCAGTACCACGATCGCGGGGTACTTTCGATGGCCCATGCAGGCCGCAACACCGGAGGATCACAATTTTTTGTTTGCCATAGCCGTCAAAACACAGCCCATCTCGATCGCAACCATACTTGCTTTGGTAAAGTGTACGAAGGCGTTGAAGTGATAGATGCCATAAGAGGTGGCGACAAAATTGAAAAAATCATCATAATCGAAGAATAATGGATATATCAGGAAAACTTGTTGAACTGCTACCAGAGCAAAGCGGTCAAGGAAAAACAGGAAACACATGGCGTAAACGCTCCTTTATAATTGAAACCATCAGCGATCAATATCCCAAACGCATCTGCATCGATGCTTGGGCTGATAAGGTTGATTTTATTCAAAATCTACCCATTGGCACTGAGGTTTCGGTAAGTTTCGACCTCGAATCAAGAGAGTTTAACGGCAAATGGTACACCAACGTAAAAGCATGGAAAATAGAGAGAAAAGGAGGCGACAGCCAGCCTTCGTCCTACAATTCCTCTTTGCCTAAGTTGGAAGACATGCCTCCTCCTCCCGAAATCACCGACGATCTTCCATTCTAAACTGCAATTAGAAACGAACAGTATCAACCCGAAAGTACACTTTCGGGTTTTTTTTGCCATTTCGTTTTCAAGCATATCGTTTCTATTACGATAAATAATACCGACGATGCATTCAATATTACCAATTTCAACTTCAGGGCAAACGCATCTAATTAAAAATTCATTTAATTCATTGATAATCAATAATA
>DZDC01000045.1 GCA_022736595.1 Draconibacterium orientale
GGTCTAAATTGAAAATTGTCATGTACTAAAAAAACTTAATAAACGTAAACCGAAAAGTTATAATCAGCGCCGTAGTCCTGCAAGGTCAAAACCCCGAATCCGGATAAAGTATCATTAAATGCCTCCACATCCAACTGAACTGGCTGCATAAAGGTTTGACGAAATTCTCCATCTCCATCGGTATAACCTACCACCTTTACATCGCTCTTAGTCATTTCTACTCTACAGCCAGGTATCACAATATTAGTATCCGCCATAAACTTCACTGTAACCACCACATCGATGCTACGGTCTTTGCGACAACCAACAGCCAACATCATTCCGGCCAGAACCAGAACATAAGAAAATATCTTGATGCGTTTTATTAACATGCTTAATGAATTGGAGGGCAAAAATAACACAAATTAAAATTAGATTTTTAAGGATTTACTAAAAGTTGATTATACTTAACTTAAGACATGAAAAGAACCGAATTGCATCCTTTAAATGTCACCATAACCTTAAAAACCAAGCGAAATTTCCACTGCCAAAAAGATTCAACCTTCCACAACAGCAATTAAGCTTTGATCATAATCAGCAGCATTTTAAACCGCTCCACGGCTTCCACCGCATGGGGAATGTTGGCGGGCATAATGATCATTTGACCCTCCTTCAAAATGTGTTTCTCTTTGTTGATGTATATGATGCCTACGCCTTCAAGCACCTGTACCAAAGCATCGAAGGGGGCAGCGTGTTCACTTAGATTTTGTCCTGCATCAAAGGCAAAGAGGGTTAAATTTCCTTTTTCGTTGCGGGTAATAATTTTGCTAACGGTGGATCCTTCAACGTATTGTACGGTTTCATTTAGGGTATAAACCTGCGAGGGTTGAATGGCCTTTAAGGGGGTCATATTTGATAAATTCATGATATTGGGTTTTAGATTTTTATATGCTACAATCATATAGTATTTAAGAATAGAAGAATCCCGATAAATTTAATATTATCGTTTAAACCGATAGAGGATCAAATGCCCCATTCTAGGAGTCTTCTTTCTCCTTTTAAGGCTCTTATTTCGGTAACATCCTGACTAACCTCAATGGTTCCCTTATACACATTTTCAGCATCATATAGCGCATAGTATCTGATATGAATAAATTTATCTCTCATTTGAATCCAAAATTCAGCTGTATTTTTTTCATGCTTTTTGAAAGCATCAATGATTTCGTTCACAATATGCACACTTTCGGCTGGATGACAGTTTTGAACTTTCCTTCCTATAATGGCATTAGTACGTGGAAAAATTCGATGTTTTGCTCCTGAAAAATATCTAACTTCGTCATTATCATCGACATAAGTTATATCCACGGGTAAATTTTCGAGCATTAAAATTATTTCAGAGGGTTTCAAAAACCCTGTTTCTAAATTTACAAAACCTTGCTGAAAATCGACCTCTTTTGAAAGAGAATCGTAGATTGGATTAACTTCAAAACACCATCCAATATCCTTACTTTGCAGTAGCATTTCCTCAAAACTTTTAGGGGGAATGTGCTTAATCACCTCAGGGAAGAGGATATGTTCTTCTCTAAAGAGGATAGGTTTTACAACAAAAAATAATTTTCCAACATTCGTATTTAGTTCATTGAGATTAGGATTTATCTCCTTCAAATTGCTTTCAATAGTGACAATAAGACGCCTAAAATCGTCATGAAATGACCACATTAATCGAACGCAAGCAAAGTTGGGCATGGTGGTCTCGATATAAGGGAAAAGAATATGTTCCTTTTTAAGGTAGTGCAAATCGAAGCCTTTGAGCTTGGCAATGCCCCTTTGAAGCTGAAGAATTAGTTTTTGATCCACATTTTCCTTTGAAAGAATCAAGGCCTTAAAAGACCCCTTTATTTCGTCCAACAAAGACTCAAGCCTACGATTCTCCTCCATAAGCAAAGCTATAAAGTGATTGCCCGTGGGAACATCCCAGTCTTTGGAGTTTAATGGTTTGAATAAACTGTTCAAGATTTTGCCCACATTAGACTTAACAAGAGAAAAATCAATTCCTTCATTCAGGAGCTTATGGAAAACCCACATGGTTTCAGAGGCCGATACTTTTTCAATGGCTTCGTGGTAATCTTGGTAAAGTAATCGTCCATTTTCGCGATTAATCAATCGCTTAGCATAATTGTAAACTGCTTCGATCTGTGGATTCTCATTGTTTAAAAATTCAGACATAAATTAGATCTTGGAATTATAAATAATTGTTAACATCGTAAAAAAATAGAAAAGGGAGGCATGTCAGTTTATACTTCCAATTTCATATTTACCAAGTAGGCTATAACGCCTTTAACAAGGTTTAGCTTGCGTTAAATTTCTATATGGTAACTGTCTCTCACCCACAAGTTCTATGAACACCAATCCTGTATCAGTACAATGATCAAGAACACCATCGTGTATGCCCAAGCAAGTCTTTATATAGCATCCCCACCCTGTGAGTATTTTTTGAACCTTTTCAGCGGTTTCGTTGCGGGTAATAATTTTGCTAACGGTGAATCCTTCAACTTATTGTACGGTTTCATTTAGGTTATAAACCTGCGAGGATTGAATGGCTTTTAAGGGGGTCATATTTGATAAATTCATGATATTGGGTTTAAGATTTTTATATGCTACAAACATATAGTATTTAATGATATTTGAATAAAAAAAAGAAGCTGTTTAAAAGAATTTCTTTTAAACAGCTTTACACTTAAGCTTTCCCCTTTTGCGAAGAAGTTGAGTTGTTTAGTTTTCTATTTTCAAAAGCTTGGTGCTAATACTTTGATTTCCCATTACAATTTTTATGAAATACAAACCAGGGTGGAGTCGTTCTGTATCCATTTGGATTCTATTTTGACCTTCGTTAATTTGAGATTCCATAAACATAATCTGCTTTCCACTTATATCAAACATTTCTATTTGAATGGATTGAGCATTTTGACTAGTCAATAAAAGTTCAAATGTGGAAACAAAAGGATTGGGAACTATTTTTAGATCGGAATTGAAATTGGTGTTTAATAGAGGATGGATAGAAAGAAAGGTAGTATCAGAAACATTAATCTTATAAACCCCAGTATTGGTGGCCGCCAAAAGTGAGCCTCGCTCAAGATCAGGTATAAATTCTCCTGGCATTGCACGGCTCACCATAATATGTGTATTTGCACTGATGTTGTAGGCAAATATCTCTCTCCGATTGGCCACAAATAGCATGTTAGGATTATACTGCAGAATAGAAGTAAACTCACCCTCTCCACTGATGGAAGTATAGTTGTAGCTACTCCCTCCGTCATTTGAAATTACCAAGGCATGGCCTAAATTTTCCCCAGCGGCTATGTAAAGGGTATCTAAGGCAAAAGTGTCGATTACCAAGTCGAGAATAGGCATTAGAGAGTCGTAACCCATTATGCTATTGGGTCCATCATTAATTTTTGTCCAAGTACTGCCCTGATCTAAAGATTTCCAAAGTGAACCCGTAACACTTGGGCCTCCCATATTGCGATAGCCACAACCCACATAAGCCACCGTGCTCCCATATAAGGTATTAACATCCAAGCAATTGGGTTGCTCAAGTCCAGCAGGAGTCACCTTAGTCCAAGTGGTTCCTCCATTGATGGATTTCCAAATATTTCCGATGGGAGTTGGCACAGCCGCCTGATTGAGTTTAGAGCCGGTAGTTGCTAAAACGATATTGGAAGTTACAAATTTGATATCAGTAACCATTTGGTCAAAGTTGGGTGAGCTATTCCATCCTGCTGGAGTAACATTTGTAAATCCTGTATGACCCGATGTGGAAACACTTAAACCCCAAGAATAACCAGTGATTACATGAAGACTGTCGTTGGGATCGATGGCCACGGAGCTGACGCCAGCATCATCACCAGCATTGGGAACTGGAAACTGACCGTATGGAGGATTCCATTTATCGAAGGGGGCCACTGAAGGATTAAAATAAGCAGTAGTATAGGCTAAACCAGCATTGGTAGAAATATAATAAACCCCTTTACTACTGGCAATTTTTCCAGCTTTAACAGCAGATAGACCATAGTTATCCTGTAAAACCCATGGGCCGGCAGATCCGTTTTGACTAATTACCGGGCCTCTTCCACGGCTGCCCACCACAAAATTAGGATTTTCTGGGTGAGTGGCGTTGCTGTTGTTTACTATTTGGTAAATCAGCCAACTATTTCCAATATCGTCGCTGTAAGCCGAACCAGGAAGTACAATGCGCATTCCCTTAGAAGTGGCCATACTACTCACCCAATTGGTACTATAATCCACATCAGAAAGCGCAAATTGCGACATATTAAGAGGAGTTATGTTGTTCCAGCTGCTTCCTCCGTCAAGGCTTCGATAAGCAGAAAGTAAGTGTGTAACCGTGTCGATGCAGCTAATAATCACAGTATCGCCAAGTGGCAATTGAGGATGTGTAAAAACCTTATGGACCTGAAGGTGAACACTAGGCAGGCTGAGTTTGGTGGCTGTGGATGAAGCCCATTTGTATAAGTCGCCATGATGGGCATCAAAAGCGCTAGTAGCAACAAAATAGGCGGGAAAAGTATCGACACTATTAGCTACGGCCAAGGATAAGATAGAAGCTCCTGTGGCTATGCCGCTTACAGTGGAAAGGTCAAAAATAAGACTACGTGTGCTTCCATCGTACATGATTATATAATTGCGCATGGCTACAAAAGCATAATAATCAGTGAGAGCAATGGCGGTAACTGATCCCGGACCAGGCTTGGAAAACAGAGTATTAAGTAAATAGGGATCCATTAATGTTAAAAATGTTCCACTATCTCCATTGCTTTTACTGATTACTGAAGATGATAGGTTTCCGCCGTGTTGCTGGGTGAGCACCAATACCCAACTTGCGTTGTTGCAATGGATTTGTCGGCCTCCGCCTCCCCAACCTCTTTGTCCCGAATTCCATTCGAGGCTATCCTCAGGGAAAGCTCGAATCCATGTTTTACAACTGTCGTCGGTATAGAAAAGTGAGGCGGGTGTTTCAACGCCAGAAAATAGTCTTTTGGTGGAATTGCTATAGGTTAAATCTCCGGCTGCACCACCGTACAAGCCAAGGTTTACACGTTCGCTTACGGTGGCACCACCTTGAGCAAAAAGAGTCCCTCCAACTAATACGCTAAACAATATTAGCGCAAATAGAGCAACAGAAAATTTAAAAAGTATACTTAGTCCTTTCATCATTTTTTCTTTTTATGGTTTCTAATAAAAATACTTCAACCACTCTTAGTCAAGTGATGGAGCGAAAATAGATCTTAGGTAACGTCAAAAGATTACGCTTTTATCCTAAATGACTTAGGTAAAATACCCTTTTTAATTGCGTAAAATGCAGATAACTGGATTTTTAAACCAAACGAGGCCAATAAATAAAGACTCGAAAAATATTTCAAAAAAATATATACGCTCAATTTTCCACCACATTTACAAACAGGGTATCAGAATTTAAATCGGTGAAAATTCCATATCAATTATGGCTATTGAACAATTTAAATGATTTGTCTTAACTTTTTATTTAAATTTGCTACACCTATTACCAATACCTTTCAATGCTATGGATCAACCCAAAATCGAAAGGCTTCTTCGTGTGATGAAGATGCTCACAGCCAATCACTCTTTAACGGTGGAGGAAATTGCCGATAAGCTTTCCATTTCGTCTCGTTCTGTTTACCGATATATCGATACCTTTCGTGAAGCAGGTTTTGTGATTAAAAAGAAGGATGAATTTTTTAAACTGGATACGTCGTCGCCTTATTTCAAGGATATAAGTGAGTTGATTCATTTTACAGAAGAAGAGGCCTATATCTTAAAATCAGCTATAGAAAGTATCGACGAAAACCATTTATTAAAGCAAAATTTGAAGAAAAAGCTATACACCGTTTACGATTACAAGATTTTGGCCGAATCTACCGTGAGCAGTAAAAATGCTCATAACATTCATCTGCTAACAAAAGCCATGGAAACGAAGAAACAGGTGATTTTAAAAAACTATTCATCCGCTCATGGAAAGGACATTCGCGATAGAGCTGTGGAGCCTTTTGCATTCACTACCAACTATGTGCAAGTTTGGTGTTATAGTTTGAGCGAAGAGACCATTAAACTTTTCAAAGTTTCTAGAATTGGCTCGGTTGAAATTCTATCCACAGAATGGCAAAACCAAAATCATCACAAGACTGGTTTCCTTGATATTTTCAGGATGAATAGCGATAAAACTATGAAGGTAAAACTTAAGCTCGGACATCGCGCAGCCAACCTTTTGATAGAAGAATTTCCTTTAGCAAGCAACCAGCTCACTGCCCTATCTCCTAAAGAATGGCTTTTAGAAACTGAAATCTGTTCTTTTGAAGGAATCGGTCGATTTGTGATGGGCTTACTTGATGATATTCAAATCATTGAATCTCCCGAATTTGAACAATACCTTGCAAATCGAATACATAATTTTCAAAGTAAATTTCCATTGTCATAAACTGTCAAAACTTGGATGTTATTTTGTGCTCTCATTTTAATAACCATGGACATGAAAAAACAACGAAGACATCACAGCACCTTTGACATTGCAGGATTTACTTATTGGGAAGGCTGCCTTGTATTTAATGAACTTAAGATTGGTAGTCTCCTTAGGATAGAAAGAGAGGATGACAACAAATTTGATGCTTATGCAGTGGCACTTTTCTACCAAGAACATAAACTTGGGTTTATTCCCCGTTCGTCGAATAAGGAAATCAGCAAATTTTTAGAGCAGGGTTATACCCAAATTTTTGAAGCCCGAATCAACCGTTTGTCTCCCGATGCCCATCCAGAAGGGCAAGTGGGGGTGATCCTTTTCATAACTCCAGCTGAGGATAATGATTAACGGATTTCAAATTCCTAAAGCATGCAGGATTAGAACGCTCCATAATTAAGTCCAAATATTTTTTACTTGGGCTTCTATGAATCTAACTTTTGCTTTCGATACCTCGAGATGAGTTGACACTTTTGATTTGGAAATATTTGTGGCTATGAAACGGTACTAAAGCTTTCTTTATAAGCCAAAAAAGCTACATCCTTTCGGAAATAGCTCTTGCTTTGTACCCAGGGCCGGGATCGAACCGGCACGAGTGTTACCTCATTGGTGTTTGAGACCAACGCGTCTACCAATTCCGCCACCTGGGCTTGGTTTTGGAGGTGCAAAGATAAAAAAATATGTTTTACTATATCGTTTCTAAAATAAATTGTATAATCATGATACTGTGATACTTATGTTTTTTCTTGTACCAAATTCCTGAAAAACGACTTCAAAGAAAGCAGTTTTAACCCCATCGCCAAGAGTAAGATGGCCACCCCACTGCCTAGTATCTGCCAAAGTATGTTGAAATGAGTTTGCTTTAAAAAGTAAACCAATAGTACCGCAAATAGAATAAACGACAACAGTTTTACCACATACATCCAATCCAACTTCAACTTTAAAATACGCACTGCCAAATATACCTGTGCCAACGCCATTACCCATTGCACAACAAAACTACTCACCGAAGCGCCAATGGCTTTGAACGGAGGTACCAAAATAAAATTGAGCGTAAATACCAATACAATCCCAAATAAAGCCATCAGGTTGAGTCGCTTCAAATTGCCATTGGCCGTAAGCAAGGTGCCAAAAATATAGGTAATGCTGCTGGCAACAAAGGTCCACATCAAAATCTTAAAAATAATCGCTGTTTCGTGCATGCGCAATTGGTATTGAATCAATGTTTCGGAACTATGCTGGCTGTATAAAAGTTGCATAATGGGTTCAGCATAAAAAAGGGAGATGGCTGCCACCGTCACGCTGACCAAAAACAAAAGATTAAAACTCATCTTCACCAATCCACCCACCTCTTGGCCTTCCTTCAACAAGCGCGAAAACATGGGTAGCAACAGGGCCGCAAACAAATATCCCGACATATTATTGGCCACATCCAAAAGCCGAAAAGCAGAGGCATAAATACCCGCTTGCAACTCACCATCCTCGGGCAACAGCCGCTCAATAAAAATAGTATCCACCCGGCTGTAAAGTCCCATCAAGAGAATTAAGGTGGCATAGGGCAAGCTGCTCTTGATGATGGCTCTATAAAAAGTGAAATTCCACTTACTCCAGCTAAACTGCACCTTCTGATATACCACCAAAAAGGTAACCAAAGCGGTAAGAAGATAGGCCACAGTTTGAGAATACACAAACCATGCGATTTCAAAATTGGGAAAATACCCGCTCCAAAGCAAAATACTGCAAAGCATAATCATAATCATCCGATCCAACACCGAAATAAAACTGTCGGTTTTGAAAAGTAATAAAGCCGAAATATTGCTCCTCAAATAAAGAATCAGCGCCAATAAAAATTGATTAAACCCAATGATTACTAGCAAAAACATCTGCTCGCTATCGAAACCAATCATCCAGCCAGCCAGTAAAATTATAAAGAAATAAAGCAAAGAAAATACAAACCGAAGTACCAGCAGAGGGCTAAAATGTTTGTCGAGCAGGTGATTGTTTTGAGCAATATTGCGATTGTTGAAATTGGTAATTCCAAAATCTAAAAGAATTTGAAAGACAAAGGCAAAATTGAGAATGGCAAAATAAAAACCATAATCTGCGGCTCCCACTTGGTTCTGCACAGCCCTGTCAATGCCAAAAACCCAAAAGGGCTTGATCAGAAAATTAAGGAAAAGAAGAAAGGCCAAATTGACCAGAAATTTTCGCTTCATAGCAAAGCTTATTTGGGCAGAACACGTAAAAATACAACCCAACAAAGGTAAAAAATATGTTATAGAATTAACTGAATCACTTAAATATTATTAGCTTTGCCGCCCGTTTGGTTCCTTTTGTTTTTTCTTTTTCAGTTACTTAGGTGGTTTGTTAAAGAATTTTCAAAAGGTTCTGAGTTTTTAGACCTCTTCAACGTGGACCTCAAAACCTCACCAACGAAAATTGTTTTGACCTCAATAAAATCGACCATAACTCTGTTTATGAATAAATTAGCCGTAATAGCTCTTGGAGGAAATGCACTGCTCAACAGCGGTCAGAGAGGAACCAAAGAAGAGCAAATTGCCAATGTTAAAGCAGCCTGCGAGCACATCGCCGACCTTTATAGCCTTGGTTACCAAATCGTAATTGGACATGGCAACGGCCCTCAGGTGGGCAATGTACTGCTCCAAAACGAAGCTGGATTCAACACCTTCGAAATCCCTAAACAACCCATGGACATTTGCGTTGCCGAAACCCAGGGCTCCATTGGATATATGATTGAACAACAGCTTCATAATATTTTTGTACAACGTCAGATTCAAACCAACATCATTAGCCTCATCAGTCAGGTGGTGGTGGAAGAAAACGACCCTGCTTTTCTCAACCCCACCAAACCAGTGGGGCCTTACTACCTCGAGGAAGATCTCGATAGCATGAAAGAGCAAGGCTGGAAATTTAACGAAGACCCTCGCGGACGAGGCTGGAGACGTGTGGTGGCCTCTCCAAAACCCACCGAAATTAGAAACTGGCAAATCATCGAAACTTTAGCCCGTCAGGGTAATGTGGTCATCGCAGCCGGTGGCGGTGGAATTCCTGTTATCAAGCAACAAAACCAAATGCTTCAAGGCATCGAAGCTGTGATCGACAAAGACCTCGCCAGCGCAACCTTGGCTATCAACATCAAAGCCGATGCCTTTTTCATCCTCACCGATATTGCCAATGTCTTCATCAATTTCAACAGCCCTCAACAGCAAAAACTCAATAACGTGGGCGTTCAGGAAATGAAAAAACACCTACAAGACGGTCAATTTACCGAAGGCAGTATGGCTCCTAAAGTTAGAGCTGCCTTGATGTTTTGCGAATCATCAGGCAACCAAACCATCATCACTGACTTGGCATCGCTTAAAGATTTCGGATCGGGAACTTGTATCGTAAATGATTAATTAACAAACTAATATAGGAGAAATCAACATGGCTTATAACTTACGCAACCGTAACTTTTTAAAACTTTTGGACTTCACTCCCAAAGAAATCAAATTTTTACTCGACCTCTCCATGGACCTTAAAAAGGCCAAATATGCAGGCACCGAGCAACAAACCTTAAAAGGCAAAAACATTGCCCTTATTTTCGAAAAAGACTCCACCCGCACCCGTTGCGCCTTTGAAGTGGCGGCCAAAGATCAAGGAGCTCACGTGACTTACCTCGGCCCTTCAGGCTCGCAAATTGGTAAAAAAGAGTCCATGAAAGATACTGCCCGCGTTTTGGGTCGTATGTACGATGGCATCGAATACCGTGGTTACGCTCAGAAGATTGTGGAAGAATTGGGTCAATATGCTGGCGTTCCTGTTTGGAATGGTCTAACCACCGAATTTCACCCTACCCAAATCCTGGCCGACTTCCTTACCATGATGGAACATAGCGACAAACCTTTGAATAAAGTGGCTTTTTGCTACCTCGGCGATGCCCGCAACAATATGGGCAACTCCTTGATGGTGGGTGCCGCTAAAATGGGGATGGATTTCAGAGCCTGCGCTCCTAAATCAGTTTGGCCTGAGGAATCATTGGTAAAACAATGTCAAGAAATTGCTAAAGAAACTGGAGCTAAAATCACCCTCACCGAAAAAGTGGAAGAAGGCGTTAAAGGCTGCGATTTCCTTTATACCGACGTTTGGGTATCCATGGGCGAACCTGCTGAAGTATGGGAAAGCCGCATCAAAATGCTAAAACCCTATCAAGTAAACATGGAAGCCATTAAATTAACCGGCAACCCTAACGTTAAATTTCTCCACTGTTTACCCGCTTTCCACAACCGCGAAACCACCATGGGAGAAGAAATTTTTCAAAAATACGGTCTCGATGGAATGGAAGTAACCGAAGACGTTTTCGAATCCAAACACAGTATCGTTTTTGATGAAGCCGAAAACCGCCTACATACCATCAAAGCCATCATGGTGGCTACCCTCGGAGCATAGTTTTCAAACTATATATTTTCCAAAAGCCTGTAAATGATTTTTACAGGCTTTTATTTTGTCCCTATATTTGTACCAACTAAATAAGCCTAAACAAATAAGAATTCTGACCACCAAAATCTCTTGTAAAAAACGATGATTCTTGGCGATTTAAAAAGATAAAATAACAAATGAGTAGATTCAAAACCTTTCCACTGATTCTTTTGTTGATAGTCGTTTTCGGTTTTCAACTTTGGTCGCAAGATTTTAAAGCTGGAGCCCAATTTGGAATTGCAGCAACACAAGTCACTGGGGACCAACTTAGTGGATATAATAAAGTGGGTCCGATGATGGGCATTTTCGTAAACCACGATTTAGGCAATTTTACCTTCTTTCAACTCGAAATGAATTATATTCAAAAAGGAAGTCGCAAAAACGCGCAACCGGATAAAGGCATCTACGACAGCTATTTACTTCGGCTCAATTACATCGAAATGCCTGTTATTTTTGGCTATCGTTTCAACAGCAAATTTCAGATGCTCCTTGCCATTCAAGGTGCTTACTTGATCAATTACCGCCAAAAAGACAGCTACGGTTTTTTCGATCCCGATCCCACAGTTCCAGGATTCAAAAAATTTGAGTTATCGGGCATGGCAGGCCTCAATTTTCAATTTGCTGATAATGCATGGGTTAGTTTCCGATTTAGCTACAGCATTCTCCCTTTGCGCCCTCGACCCGATAATCCAACGGCCTATTACGACCAAGGCCAATTTAACGATGTGCTTTCCACATCCCTTCAATATCGATTTTAACAGCCCCTTATTTTAATGGCAAAAAAACAAAAAACCTATGTGGTATGGCAAGGCCACAAACCGGGCATATACTCCAGTTGGGATCTCTGCAAAAAACAAGTAGATGGCTTTTCCAAACCCATTTTTAAAGCTTTCGATTCCTTTGAAATTGCCCAAAAAGCTTTTCAAGACAGACCCGATAAATACCTTAGCGAAAACTACATCGAGCCCACCATGCTGCTCAAAAACTTGAGCGATAACCAACGAAAACCCATCCTAAAATCATTGAGCGTGGATGCCGCATGCAGTGGAAATCCAGGCGTACTCGAATACCAAGGGGTGGACACCGAAACAGGGAAGCTGATCTTTCACCAAGGCCCTTTTCCGCTGGGGACAGTAAATCTGGGCGAATTTTTAGCACTGGTACACGGACTTGCTTACCTCAAACAAATCAAAAGTACCGTTCCAGTTTATTCCGATTCGGTCACTGCCATAGCTTGGCTCCGTCGCAAAGCCATCAACACCAACCTTCCTCGCACCGAAAAAACGGAAGCTCTTTTTCAACTTATTGACCGTGCACTGGCATGGATCAAAAGTAACGAATGGACCAACCCCGTACTGAAATGGGAAACGGAAATGTGGGGCGAAATTCCTGCCGATTTTGGGAGGAAATAATCTATCCCTCGAAATTTGCCCCTCCCGATAACTATCGGGACTAAAGGGAGATTTCAAGGGATAAATCGACAAACCTCACCTTGCTTTTCCTCCTTTCAAGGCGGGAAAAAGAAAAGCAAATAGCCCCTCTACTCTCCAAAAACCATCTCCAATACTTCCAAGCTTTTGAGGTCGCCCATCTCGGGTAAATGCAACCGAAAATATTGTAAAATAGACCGAAGTAAGGCACGTCTTTCTATGTGATTGATAGGACTTTGCCCCTCTTGGCTCAGCAAAAAATGCCATTGCTTACTAAGCTCTTTATCAAGGGTGTAGCTGTGTTTTGGAATTTCAGTAAATGCACCGTTGAGCATATCAAAAAAAGGATGTTCCTGATTCCAATTGTTGTCAGGGTAAAAACCCAAATACCGACTCAATTGCATTAAAAAAATCAGGTGAAAATTAGCAACTTCCTTTTCGTTTAATCCCGAAAGCCGAACAATTTCTTCCAACAAAAAATCAAAAAATACTCCGTTGGCCTCCTCCTCTTGAATCACTTTTAATAGAATCTCAGCCATGAAAACGGCCACCGAACTCTTTACTACAGAAGCATAAAGGGGATGCAAAACCACCAAGGGCGACAAGTCGCGAAGGGTCTGCAAATTTTGCTTTTCCCGATACTGAAATTCGAGCTCCAGTAACTGTAAACTCTGAAAAAAGCTCGGCGAAAACTTGCTCTTTTGCTTGCGAACGCCATGCACCATAAAACTCAACAATCCATACTGTCGCGAGTAGGTGGTGATAATCACAGCCGATTCAGAATATTTAATCGACTTTAAAACAATGGCTTGGGCTTTTTGAAACATAATGCTATAAGCCTTTTAAAAATGAATCGGGAAAATACTGGAATTCAAGCGCATTATTCGAAAATCCCAACTCACGAGAGTGCATCAATTGTGCTTTGGCTTCTTCGGTAGATCCTTTTTGAAATAGCCATACACTTTTGAAAAACTGTAAATCCACATTCTCAGGTTCTATCTTCTGATAGGCCTGCATCAAAACTTCGCTTAGGGCAATTTGCTGGTTTTGCAAACTGTTTTGCACCTGCTGATACAGCATTATTCCTAAAATGGATGCTACCCGCTGTTGGCTTGTAGATTGGAGAAAATCATTGCTTCGGTCTCCCGTTACCAATTGATCGATGTAATGGGAGGCTTCTTCCACTTTTGATTGTTGTAACAGTTCAAAATAATGCATGGCCTTATCTTTTTCACTGGCCATTAAAACTTTTTGCTGATCAAAAAACGATTGCTGTTTCATTGCAAAGGCATGCAACAATTCGGAAGAACCTCCCTTGGTTTTGAAATCCCATTCAAGATTTTTAAATTGTTGATAAACTTGATTCCCTTGAGCAGCAAAATGAGGATTTGCGTTTTTTCTCCAAACAAAGTCCAAAGCACTTTCTAAGGTTTGTCTATTGGGCCAATGATGTTTTCCTTCAAAGAAAAAACTCATCAACTTTCTATTTTGAGTCACAGGATGGTCGGGAGTATAAAAAACCTCATAGAAATTAAAATCGCCAAAGCCCGCCACCAATGCCACGAGGCAAGAAGGAGGATTGGAGAGATCCACTCCCGCACCACACATCACCAATCCTTCCACCGCATTATGTTTTGCAAAGTCAGCCACCATACGTGCTGTACCACTAAAACCCAATAAAATAATGGGTAAAGAGGGGTTCCCTAATTGAGTTCTTATTTGAGTAATGGCTTGCTGGATGAGCTCAGAAGACTGACTCATGCCATTTTTTACCGTTGAAAGGGCAAAAAGAGCAAGGTGATGCTCCTGAGCATAGGTTTGTAAACTGTCCACAATAGGATTGGGTTTGCCCTGTGCATCCATAATTATGGCTATGGCGGCTACTGAATCTTTAGGAATAAAAAAGTGCTGCACCCCATCGATATGCGGGCTTGGAGTGGAAATCGCAATGGGCTCCGCTTTGGTGGAATTCGGTGGGCTACAGGAGGCTATAATAAAGGCTATGGCCAAAAGAGAAAAAATAAATTGAGAATGCATAAAATCCAAATTAAGGTAGGCAAAAATAAGCACTATTGTCCGAATTGAACCATGCAAATGCTTCCAAAGAAATAAATACACGATAGTAATGCCCTTAATAAAAACATAACAAAGAAAAAAAAATAGGATGGTGGTGGCAATGGCTGTTTTTTGTAATTTTGCCTACCGAGTTCTAAGGCAAATGTAAGAACTCCACATTCAGGATAAAACCAAGTATTAACCCTTAATATTTTCGCGGATGATAGATCAACTCCAAATAGGAAACCTCCGATGGATACACATTCCCATTGCAAGCGAAAGTAATATGGACTTTTTGCGTACACATTTCGACTTTCACCCTTTGGATATCGAAGATTGTGAATCAAAAGTGCAACGACCCAAAATTGATATTTACGACGACTATCGCTTCTTGATCCTTCATTTTCCTTATTTTGATAAGGCTTTGAAGTTCATTAAAACCAAAGAGGTGAAAATATTTTGGGGTCCCGATTATGTGATTACCCTCGGAACGCATTGGGTCATCCGCACCCTCTTTGCCAAAACCAAAGAAGAAGCCGACTTGGATGTGGACGAACTTCCAAACACCAGCGACGTTTTGCTCTACAGCATCATGGATTCGCTTATCAACGAAAGCCTCAAACTCCTTAATATGATTGAGGATTCGCTGGATCACATCAGCAGAGATATGTTTGAGAAAAAAGCCGAAGGCACCATCGAACGCATCAGCATTACCCGCAAAAATCTGGTGCTCCTCAACACCGCCTTTAAACCCCAACTAAGACTTTTTCAGAAATTTGAATCGGGAGTTATTCGCGGTTTTACTGAGGGTTTGGAAGACTATTGGGGAAATATCCTCGACTCCTATCAAAAAGTGTACGACAGCATCGAAGACTATCAGGAGCTTATTCAAGGTTTAGCCCTCACCTTCGACTCGCTTCAGGCCAATAAAACCAACGAAATTATGAAGGTGCTCACCGTGTTTTCGTCGGTGCTTTTGCCCCTGACCTTCCTTACCGGATACTTTGGAATGAATGTGCACCTTCCCTATCAAAATAATCCCTTGTCCACCTACATTCTTACGGCAGGCATGATTCTCCTTATTTTTGGTCTGCTGTACTATTTTAAGCGCAGAAAATGGATATAGCGCAGGAAACAATTCCCAATTATTAATTTGTGAAGTATGAACATTTATTCCAAAAAAAGGCATTGGAAATTTCTTCTCCTTTTGGCGGCCTTGGGTATCGTCATTACTTCGCTATGGTACACCAATGGGTTTATTGCCAAGCTAGCCCAAAACGAAAAAGTACAGGTGGAACTCTGGGCCAATGCCATCAGCCGCAAAGCAATACTAGTGAAACATACCGAAAAACTTTTCGAAAATCTTAGAAACAAAGAACGCCGGTACGTTTACCTGTGGACCGAAGCCGCCAAGATGCTCATCACAGCAGAAAATACAGAAAACATCGACTTTTATACCAACGTTATTTCGGGTAATCAAGACATTCCCGTAATCGTAACCGATGCTGATAGCAACATCAACGCCTTTAAAAATCTTAATCCCGAACACAAATCCACAGGAAAACTCTCGGCCAAGGACATTGCTGAATTTACCGATTACGCCCCCATTGTGGTGCCTTATTTTGAAGACAAATACAATTATATCTACTACCGAAATTCAAATACTTACTACGAACTCAAAAATACCCTCGACGATTTGAGCTCTTCCTTTTTGGATGAAATTGTAAACAACAACCTCTCGGCTCCAGTGATTATCACAGACAGTGCCAGGCTAAAGGTTATCGCTTATGGCGGAGGATTTGATACTTTGGTTTTTAAAGACAGTGCTGCCTTTGCACAAAAATTAGCCTCCATGGAATCGGACAATACTCCCATCCGCATCGAACTGCCTTACCAAGGAATCAACTATATTTTTTACGAAGAGTCGCCTAACTTAAGGAGAGTGCGCTATTTTCCTCCGGTATTGCTTACCGTCATCGGCCTTTTCTTGATTATCAGCTATGTGCTTTTTTCCATCTCACGTCGCAACGAACAAAGCAAAGTATGGGCGGGTATGGCCAAAGAAACTGCCCATCAACTGGGTACGCCCATCTCCTCCCTCATGGGCTGGCTCGAAATGCTCAAGATCAATAACCCAGATTTACAAGGCATTACCGAAATGAGCCAAGACATTGATCGTCTGAAATTGGTTTCGGAGCGCTTTTCAAAGATTGGCTCTCAACCCGAACTTGTCCCCACCCATTTGCTCGAAATCATTCATTCGGTGGTGGATTATATGCAGCTACGGGCACCTCGCAAAGTGAAAATAGACCTTGTGGAGCCTAACTTCGACCTTCAACCCATTCGAGCCAATGCTCCCTTGATGATTTGGGTTTTTGAAAATCTCATTCGCAATGCCATCGATGCCATTGGAAGTGAAGCAGGTAAAATTACAATCCACCTCGAAACCTCCGACAAAAACCTCATCATTGATGTCACCGATACGGGAAAAGGAATTCCGGCTTCGCAACAGAAAGCCATTTTTAATCCTGGTTTTTCAACCAAAGCCCGAGGCTGGGGTCTCGGTCTTAGCCTTGCCAGACGCATCATTACTGAATACCACGGTGGAAAAATTTTCTTAAAAAAATCAACCATTGGAGTGGGTAGCACCTTCAGAATAATTTTGCATTTTCGTTAGCTTTCTTTGTATTTTTGAACTTTATAATTCTGATTATACATCCTATGTTTTTTAAACCATACCATTGTAACTTATTGATTATATCCTATGAAGAATTTTTTTAGATCTCTGATTGCAGTGCTTTTTATAACTTCTCTGCTTACATTGGCCGCTCAAGACCAACCGGATTCTTTAGTCCGAAATTTTCGCAATACCATTACCATCAACATTTCGAGCCCTTTAATTATTTCACCACGCTTCTTTACGCTTGGATATGAACGTATCTTGCCCAAAAACCAAAGTTTTACGGTAAACATTGGAACCTTCTCCCTTCCAAAATATAATCAAAACCTCATTGACTCTTTACAATTGGATGTGAAATACAAAGACTTAGGCTTTCATTTTTCGTTTGACTACCGGTTTTACTTAAAAAAGGAAAATAAATATCCAGCTCCTCGAGGCGTTTATTTTGCTCCCTACTATACTTTCAATTATCTAAACAGAACCAATACTTGGCATATAAACACCTCTACTTATGTGGGAGATGTTAATACTAATTACAAATTGAACATCCACATGCTGGGTCTTCAGTTGGGATATCAATTTGTTATCAAAGATCGATGGGCCATTGATTTAATCCTTTTCGGTCCTGGTATTGGATATTATGGTCTTAATGCTGTCTTAAATAGCAAACTTGACTTAGAATTGGAAGGTGAAATATATGAAAAGTTAGAAGAAACCATCGCCAAAAGGTTTCCTGGATTTTACGATCTCGTCAATGCAGGCTCTTTTGAAAACTCAGCTTCCTTTAGAACGCTATCGGGTGGATTTCGGTATGCAGTGCATATGGGTTATAGGTTTTAATAAAACCTAACACCTTTTAGGTAGGTTCTTGGCAAATGCAACTTTATTGTTTACAAATCACTATTGTCCGACTGCCATTTCTTTCCATCAAATTCGCTCAGTGCAATGAATATTGCCATAAGTTGTCTTCTTGCTTGATTACTTTGCATCAGTTTTTTCTTAGTATTGTCAATATCCTGCCTACGAATTCGCTCGTCTTGCCCGTTTTCTCAATATCGATATCATCAAAAACATAGCAGGTTACGCCAGATGTATGCTCTCCCTTTGACTTTACATGGTTCACAAATTGTTTAGCAAAACGCATCAACAGTTTTCGCCAGTTCATCAAAGAATTGTTCATCAGACGGTAAAAGGTATTGTCATCAATCATTTCAAGAGAGTTTGTGCTCCGGTTTTGCATCCAGCAAACACTTTCATTCCTAGGCCTAATGAAAATGAGCGAAGTAAAAGCACTGAAACGCTATACCCTTTGCTATTTACAGAATCGAATGCGCCAAAAAATCGCCCAATTTTGAAAGCAGTAAAGAATTGGAGGCCCCTTCGTTAGTTTTATCATTATTGCAAAGAACCCTCTCCAATTCGTGTAAATGTGTTATTTTTGATGTGATATGTAGTGTGTTTGAACTTGATATGCCTATTGTCTTGTAACGAACACAATTATATCTATTTAAGTCCTATTAACCACTCCTTTTATTTTTTATAAATAAAATCAACACTTCCACACGTGGGAAACTTTAATAAAGATACTATCTTTGATCTTAGTACATGACAAAAAGTTACAATAGATTTAAGATTCAACTATATTGT
>DZDC01000172.1 GCA_022736595.1 Draconibacterium orientale
AATATTGATTATAACAAGTCGTTAGCAAGATTGGCTAGCTCGCTACGCTCACCCTTTTCAAGTTTCACATGTGCATAAATGGGGTGATGCTTAATGCGGTCGATAAGGTACGACAAGCCGTTGGATTGGCTGTCGAGGTAAGGCGTATCGATTTGATAGATATCGCCCGTAAAGATTATTTTGGTATTTTCTCCCGCTCTGGTAATGATGGTTTTCACCTCATGGGGGGTAAGGTTTTGAGCCTCATCCACAATGAAAATAATATTTGACAAACTTCTTCCACGGATATAGGCTAAAGGAGAAATCAAGAGTTTTTCCTTTTCGACCATGGTATCAAAATTCTTATATTCCTTATCGTTTTCGTCGTATTGATTTTTGATGTATTTCAGATTATCAAAAAGAGGCTCCATGTACGGATTGAGTTTGGATTTGATATCGCCAGGCAAAAATCCAATGTCCTTGTTACTCAGTGGGACAATGGGACGAGCCAGAAAAATTTGTTTGTAATCGCGTTTTTGTTCTAACGCGCAAGCCAAAGCCAAAAGGGTTTTTCCTGTTCCTGCCACTCCTTGCATGGTCACCAATCGCACATCAGGATTCATGATGGCATGCATGGCAAACACCTGCTCAGCATTGCGAGGACGAATGCGTTGTGCATCGCGCTTTTCAATACGTTCGATGAGTTTGGTAATGGGATTGTAAAAGGCCAAGGCAGAGCTTTTCCCGTTCTTAAGTACAAAATATTGGTTAGGAAAAGGGTTTTTAACGCCAATCTTTTCGGGTTCAATAAAGTTTTCCTCATAAAGTTGCACAATAACTTCGGTGGGCAGATTTTCGATGGTACGTTTTCCAGTGTACAACTCATCCACATTTTGTATTTTACCCGTTTGAAAATCTTCTGCATTCAGGTTGAGTGCTTTAGCCTTTAAACGCAAATTAATGTCTTTGCTTACCATCACCACCTTACAATCGGGGTATTCATCACGCATTTTTAAGGCAGCATTCAAGATTCGGTGATCGGGTTTGCTATCTCCAAAAACCTCAATGGCGTCGTAACTACCCTTTGAATCCTCATTCATTATCACTTTTACGCGACCTTTATTTTTGCCTTCCAAAGCAACCCAGTTTTGTAAATGGCCACCTTCAGATAGATTATCCATAATTCGGATAAACTCCCTAGCCTCAAAATTTTTGGTTTCGTTACCCTTTTTAAAATTATCCAACTCTTCAAGTACCGAAATGGGTATGGCCACATCATTATCTTCAAAACTATTGATACTGTTGTGGTTATATAAAATAACAGAAGTATCCAACACGAAAATTTTCTTGGGTTTTTTGACTTTTGGCATAGAAATAGGGTTTAATTGAGTGTAAATGTAAGCGCAATTTTTTTTCAGCAAAGAAATTTGTCGCTAATCTTCTAACAAATTAAGGTTGATAAAAAAAACACAAACAAGGAACGAATACATAATAAATTGTGAAATATTAGTTTATAAATCGACTGAAATATCAGCAAATTTGTACTTTTACACCCTTATTTTTTCGCTAAAATCAGAAATATTTAAAACAATCAATGATATTTACAAGACTGCCAAGAACAGCAAGAAAAGCTTCATTCTTCGTTTTTAATCCAAGGAAAAAGCAAACAAACAAAAGATAATTTCAATTTACTTCACCAATGAAAACACGAATTAGCACCATATTATTGAGCCTCATGTTAATGGTAACCATGAGTGCAACGGCTCAACATCGCAATTGCGGAGCCATGAACCATTATCAAATAATGCTTCAAAACGATCCTGAAATGGCGCAAAGGATGGCACAGCAGGAGATTGAAATCCAACAATGGATCGAGAATCGTGTTCAAAGTAAAACTGAAGATGAGGTAATTCGCATCCCTGTGGTGGTGCATGTTCTCTATAAAACCAACATTCAAAACATCAGTGATGCTCAGGTGTATTCGCAGATTGAAGCCCTCAACCGCGATTACAACAAGCTCAATGCCGATACCGTTAATGTGCCCTCTATTTATAAAAATTTGGTTGCTAAAGTGGGTATCGAATTTTGCATGGCTCAGCAAGACCCTGATGGCAATTGGACCAATGGCATTACCCGAACTTCTACAAACAAATCCACTTTTGAACTCGGTTCAGATCAAGCAAAATACAATAATACAGGCGGCCATGATGCTTGGGATGCTACCAAATATTTCAATGTTTGGGTAGTACCTGGAATTTCGGAAAGCGGAATGACCGGAATTTTAGGCTATGCACAATTCCCTGGTGGAAATCTCGCTACCGATGGAGTTGTGATTGATTACCATTATTTTGGAACAACAGGTACCGCCACTTATCCTTACGACGAAGGCCGTACGCTAACCCACGAAACCGGACATTGGCTCAACCTTTATCACATTTGGGGCGACGATTATGGTAGCTGTAGTGGAAGTGATAACGTGAGCGACACCCCCAACCAAGGCGACGAGAATTATGACTGTCCCAACCATCCACAAGTAAGCTGTTCTAATAATGGCGATTTGTTTATGAATTATATGGATTACACCTCCGATATTTGCATGGCTATGTTTACCGAAGGGCAAAAAGCACGTATGTTGGCGGTGATGAATGGCACCCGCGCCAGCATCAAAAATTCGGGTCGATGCTTGCCCAATGCACTGAGCCTCGTAAAAACACAAAACCAAATAAAAATATTTCCTAATCCAGCGGCGCACCAAATCCAAGTGGAATGGTTGCAGCTAAACACCAGCTCCTCCATTGAAATACAACTTAGTGACCTCAGTGGTCGATTGCTTATCAGTCAATCACTTAGAAATCAAAGCCAGACCCAACTTGACGTAAGTCGCTTGGCCCAAGGTATGTACCTCATCACTTGGAAGCAGGGAGCGCAAGTTCATCACGAAAAAGTATTGATTCAACATTAAAAATGATTATAGAAACCTTAGTTAAAGGCCAAAGTATTGAGCCTATTGTAAAGAAAGTATTACAACAACAACGACTTACTGTAGAGGAAGGAGTACAACTGTATCGGGAAGCCGATTTATCGATTTTAGGATTTTTGGCCAACCACATCCGCCAATTGAAAAATGGGGATAAGGTGTATTTCAATCGCAACTTACATATCGAGCCCACCAACCAATGCGTTTATGCCTGTAAATTTTGTTCCTATTACCGCAAAAAAGGAGAAATGGGATGGGAATACAGTCGAGAAGAGATGCTGGAACAAGTTGAAAAGATGGGAAATGATATTACCGAAGTACATATCGTAGGAGGTGTGCACCCTCGTTGGGATGTGGAATATTACGGACAACTCTTTTCGGATATCAAAAAAATGCGTCCCGACGTGCACATCAAAGCCTTTACAGCAGTGGAGATTAGCTATATTTGTAAACGATCTAAAATGAGTTTACGGGAGGGTTTGCAAGCCTTAAAAAACTATGGACTGGATTCCATTCCAGGAGGAGGCGCTGAAATCTTTGACGAAAAGATTCGCCCGCAAATCTGCCCTCAAAAGGATACCGCCGAAGAATGGTTGGAAGTACACCAAACCGCCCATGAGTTGGGAATACCCAGCAATGCCACCATCCTTTATGGTCATATTGAAAGCATTGAGCACCGCATCGACCATTTTTACCGGTTGCGAAAACTGCAAGATCAAACCGGAGGATTCAATGTGTTTATTCCGTTGAAATATAAGGCTGCCAATAACGAGATGGCACATTTGGGCGAAGTAAGTGTAATCGAAGACATAAAGCTTTATGCCATGGCTCGGATTTTCCTCGACAATTTCAATCATATCAAAGCTTATTGGCCCATGATAGGCAAAGACATTGCACAATTGCTGTTGAGTTTTGGCGTAGACGATTTTGATGGTACCATCAACGATAGCACCAAGATTTACAGCTTAGCTGGAGCCGAAGACCAATCGCCCAGCATGACCACCCAGCAGATGATTGCCATGATTGAAGCCGCAGGCCGTAAAGCCGTTGAACGCAATTCGGTTTATAATATTCTTAAGGAATATTAGTGGAGATTAATG
>DZDC01000046.1 GCA_022736595.1 Draconibacterium orientale
AACAATACAACCTCAACCTTAGACGGTCTAAATTGAAAATTGTCATGTACTAAAAGGGAATTGTTAAAAAAAAATTGAATAAATTGGCATTAAAAAAGTGGTCAATTTGATGGGTGGTATTAAATTGCAGATAATTAACGAGATAGAAATTTAATGGCTTAAAAAGTAACTCAAGTAGCTCTACTTAATGTAAAAAAAAGGAGTATTTGACTGTTAAAAAAAAATCATTAAAATATTAATATCAAGAAAATTTTAAAAATAAGGGAAAATTTAAAAAATATATAACAGTAATAAATTATCAATCAATATATTAGCTTTTGAAGGTGTTTTAATAAAAGAAAAACGCCTATTTTTGGGTCGAACAAAATCACCCTATCAAACAACAACTAATAAGAATAACATGAGAGCAAAATATTTACTGTTAATGATTATTGTATTATTTATATCAAATGCAATAAAATCGCAGACTGTAGTTTTGCAAGAGACTTTCGAGAGTACCCCTTTAAATTTCACATCCAGCAGTTCGGGTTCCACAGGATCTTGGTCTTTGAATACAAGGATTCAAAGTCAAGGTTTAAAATCCGATTCGGCACGAGTAGTTATAGGAGATACGGTACGACTTACCTCCAATACTTTCTCAACTGTGGGAAATTCAAATGTTTATTTTGAATTTGACCATATTTGCAAGATAGAGTTTATGGATTATGCGAAAGTTGAAGTATCCAATAATGGCGGAGCTACTTGGACACAATTAACGAGTGTCGAATATCTTGGAGCGGGGCAGTTTGGAACAGCGGGAAATAAATTTTCCTCAGTGACTTATGTGGTAGAATGGATACCTGGCAATGACAATTTGGTGCCACTCAATACCATGTGGAAGCATGAAAGTTTTAATGTCTCGGCTTTAATAGGATCAACTCCAAATGCGAAAGTTAGATTTACGTTGTATGATGGTGATGGAGATGGTCCTCAAGGAAATGCAGGGTGGTTTGTAGATAGCATAAAAGTTACCGCATCCTTCTCTGAGCTAACTCCACCTACAGTTACTTTTTATAATCCCATTGTACCAGATACCAATTTCAGTACTTTGCCCTCCAAGATCATAGCTAAAATTCAAGATCTATCAGGCGTGGATTCAGCGTATCTTTTCTATAATGTTAACGGTGGCAATTGGGATTCTGTGTTTATGGTGAAAAGTCTTCCCGATACATTTAAAGCGTATATTCCCTTCCCCGGTTTTGGCAGAGATGTGAATTACTATGTAAAAGCAAAAGATAACTCAGCTGCGAAAAATATTGGAACCTCCATTACCAAATCGTATTTCTGTAAATATTCTACCGGCGGCACTTCAACGATTGGTACAGGAACAGGATCTTCCACGTTATATACTTTATATGGTTCTTCTCAAGATGTTAGGACGCAACATCTTTATACCGCTCAAGAAATTATTGCGGGAGGTATTCCTGGCGGAGGTAATATAACTTCTCTCGCTTTTTATATTGCAACAGGCAATACTTCAACATTTAATAATTTTACCATTTCAATCAAAAGTACCAGTGCAACTTCAATATCGACATTAGATACCAGTAATCTAACTTTGGTTTATACTACCAATTTTGTTCCTTCAACCGTTGGGTGGAATACTTTCAATTTTACTACCCCGTTCATGTGGGATGGCGTAAGCAATATTATTATAAACTATTGTTTTAATAATACCACCACAGTAACTTCACCTTCATTGCGTTACACTTCGTCTTCAGGAAAATTTGTTTATAAAACAAGCAGTGTTGCTGGAACAAGTGGATGTGATTTGGTGGGTGGAACCGCCTCAACGTATCGTTTGAATATAAAATTAACAACTTCTCCTCCTCCAGCTTTGACCATTGATGCAGGATTTGGCCTTTTAGTTAATCCTTCCGGAGCAATTCAAGCCAATACCAATACTAATATAGTGGCAAAAATTAAAAACTTTGGAACTGATACCTTAATTTCAGCAACAGTAAATTGGAAAATTGATGGCGTTGCTCAAACTCCATTTTTGTGGACTGGACAACTATTAAAAGATTCATTATCAACTGATATTACTTTAGGCGTTTTGAATGTACCTGTGGGTAATCATTCCTTCGAAATATGGACAACTAACCCCAATGGACAGGGGGATATGAATTGGGGAAATGACAAGTTTACCTTAAACTTTTATGCATGTGCGAGTCTATTTTCGGGAAGCTACACTATTGGTGCGAGTGGATATGATTTTACCTCTATTTCCAATGCAATTCTTGCGTTGAACCAGTGTGGTATTGCTGGACCAGTAACATTTAATATAGCTCCAGGAACCTATACAGGTCAAACAGCAATTCCATCTATCATTGGAAGTAGTTCCACTAATACCATTACTTTTCAATCGGCCAATGGTGATAGTACAGGAGTTATATTATCCTATGCAGCTACTGGAACCTCTGATAATTATGTAATTAGTTTTAATTCTACAGCTAATATTACTTTTAAAGGATTAACTCTTAAAGCATTGGATCCAACCTATGCTCGAGTAGTTCAATTTGTGGGTTCAGATAGCAATATTACCATCAAGAACTGTATTCTCGAAGGTACCAACACCACCAGTACCGATTTAAATCAGGTTATTTTGATGATCAATACCAATTATGTAGCAAATTTGAATCTTCTTCATAATAAGTTTATCAATGGACGAGTAGCTGTAAGCTATGCAGGTAACCCTGCTGGATCTAATATCACAATAAAATACAATAACTTTCATAATCAGATTCAAAGGCCAGTTTATTTGAATAAAATCAATAATCTTGATTTTGGATATAACCGATTGTTTAGTGATGCCACTCGAACAGCCAATGGAGGATTCTTTATTACTAATTTAACAGGCTTATGGAAAATTTATAATAATACCTTTATTAATTTAGGAGGAAATCGAGTGTTGGAAGGATGGGTGAATACTGGTATTGCAGTTGGACAAGAGGCGTTGATTTATAATAATTATTTATACAGTGGCTCTGCTTCAGCTCTCTATGTATTTGATGGAGGTGGAACCTATAAATATGTTAAGTTTCTTCACAATACCTTTGCTGGAAGCGTAACAGGTGTTTTGGTTAATTTTAATAATTATTATGGCTGTAACGACTATGTAACTTTTAAGGATAATATACTTTCAGGTACTGGTAAGTTGTTGCATGTGAGTCCATCTGCTACTTCTGGATCTCCAGTTTGCTCTTCTAATTTTGCAAACTATACCTTTGATTATAACGATTATTACACTCCAGGTACGACCTTAGCCACCTTTAATGGCACCACTTGTGCAACCTTAGCCGCTTTAAAAGCAGCAACAGGACAAGAAGCAAATTCGGTTGCCATTAATCCTGTGTTTGCCAGTGCGGGTGATCCACACTTTACCAATTTCAATCTTAAAGGATTAGGCATTCCAGTTCCTGAGGTTATTTATGATATTGATAATCAGTTGCGTAGTACAACAGTTGCTGATATGGGTTGCGATGAATACATCTTGTATTCTAACGATGCAGGCGTTTTCTCATTGGCTCAAGCCTCACTTTGCTCTGGAATCAACGATGTAAAGGTAAACCTAAAAAACTTTGGAATCAATACGCTAACTTCAGCAACAATTAACTGGAGTATTAATGGGGCGGCTCAAACGCCAGTTAACTTTTCAGGATCCATCCCTTCATTGGGAGATACTAATTTGGTTTTGGGAAGTTATAATTTCTCCAATTCCTCGTTCAATGTACTAAAGTTCTGGACCTCTTCACCCAACGGAACCACTGACGGCAATGTACAAAACGACACTTTACTTCTTTCCAATTTCCATACTTCGCTCAGTGGGAACTACTCCGTGGGAGGCACTGCTGCAGATTTTGCTACCCCGGTAGATGCTATTTCTGCTGTGAATACTTTTGGTATTTGTGGGCCTACAGTATTGAATATTAACCCAGGAACTTACAATGGAAGGTTAACCATCGGAAATTATATTGGAGCTTCATCAGTAAATACACTTACCATAAAATCATTGAATAATGATACAACAGCGATTATTACCGATTCAGCAACTTCTGCTTCTAACAACTGGATTGTAAAATTGAATGGAGCCACATATGTCACCTTGCAAAGTTTAACCTTTGCTCCAAAAAATCTAACCCTTTACAACAATTGCCTGGTTATTTCAGGTCAATCAAAATACAATACCATCAAAGGTAATTTGTTATTAGGTACCACCACATCCGGTATCACTACCGATTTGGCTTTATTGCGTTCAGAAGATTACTTGAATGTCAACAACAGCATTATAGGGAATCGATTTTACAAAGGTTCCATGGGTATTTATATGAAAGGAACTGCTGCTGCTACAACCCTTGATAGTGTTTATATTTATAGAAATAAAATAAAAGAGTTCTCGAAATACGGTATCCGTTTAGAGTACACCAAATCTCCTAACATTGACTCCAATATTGTACATACCTCTTCGGCCACGAGTGAGGTTCATGGTATATCCATAAGTTATGCGTGGGACTTGGTTAGAATTACCCGTAATTCAGTTTACATTTCTGGAAATGTTACCAATTTAAGAGGTATAGATATTGGAAACTTAACTGCCACAGCAGCTGCAAAAGGCTTGATTGCCAATAATTTTATTACTCTTTCGGTAACTACATCTACCAGTAATGCTTATGGAATTAGGCTTTATCCCAATGTGGTCTATACCAAGGTGGCATATAACTCGATACTGGTAAACGCAGCCATTCAAAACAATACCAGAGGAATTAATGCTACCTCCCAATGCAATAATATTGAAGTGATTAGTAATAATGTGGTTTGTAATAATTTCCCAACCTTATACGAAGGAAATTCAGTGAGCTATTCTGATTACAATAACTTTTATTCGACTAATAATAAATATGCATATTACACTACAGCATATCAGCTCTTTGCCACTCAGGCAGCCTTGTCAGCAGCCATGCAAAAGGACTCAAACACCATTTCAGTCAATCCCTATTATCCTAGTGCGATAGATTTGCACACTCAAATGGGAGCTTTAAATGGTATTGCTAAGGTTTTGCCAGAGGTTTCCATTGATATTGATGGCGAGAGTAGAAGTGTTACTATCCCTGATATTGGTGCTGATGAATTTACACCTTCCCCTTATGATATAAAGGCTGAAGCCATTATCAATCCTGAATCAACCAATTGCGGATTAACCAATCAAGAAAGCATTACATTACGTATAAAAAATGATGGAAGCGCAACTGTAAACGGTGGATTTTCGGCAACGTATAAAGTAGGAGTTAATACTCCAGTAACTGAACCCATTGCAGATACCATCCAAGCGGGAATGTATAAAGATTATACGTTCACCACCAAAGCAAATCTTTCAACAGGTGCTGCCACCACCGATCAAACCTTTAACTTAAAGGCGTGGGTTTCGTTATCGAGCGATCAAATACATGTAAATGATACTACCAACAAAACCATTATCTCAGGCTATACGCCAGCAGCGCCTACTTCAACGGGTGCTTTTACAGCCAACTATGCTACAACTCCTGTAATTACGGCAACTTCTACTGATACCTTAGCGTGGTTTTCTACCGATACAGCCACAACAGCCTTATATGTTGGAAAATGGTTTACCACTCCACAATTGTACGATACTACCACCTTCTATGTAGGTGCCAAATCCATGACTGGTTTGAATTGCGTTAGTTCTAGAATGCCTGTTGATGTCAACATAATCAACTATCCCCAAAACGATGCTGGCGTAACTGCAATCACTGATCCGGTTACTAATATTCCTTCAAAAATAAATCATGCCCTTAAGGTAGATTTGAAAAATTATGGTTTAGCAACCTTAACTTCGGCTAAGATTTATTATTCTTTAAATGGCCTATTGACTGATAGTTTGCTTTGGACAGGTAGCTTGACTCATGGCTCCACCACCAATGTTGGAGTGGATTCGTTATACCTTGCAGGTGGTATTTACACCTTAAAGGTGTGGTCGTCCGTTCCCAATAATCAAGCAGATTTGTTCCATAACAACGATACCACGAGTTTCCAATTCAATGCTTGCTTGCAAGGAACTTATACCCTTGGACAGACACCCAATGTTACTTATGATTTTCCTTCCTTTACTGCAGCAAGAAATGCTTTAGTAACAGCCGGAATCTGTGGTAATGTCACCATTTTGGTTGATACCGGAGTTTATTCTGAAAGAATGTCATGGAATCCAATACCTGGTGCTGGCCCCAATGCAGTGACCACTTTTACCGCTATGAATGGAGATAGCACTTCTGTTACATTGAGATACACCCTTTCCTCCGCGGCAGCATGGGCTATGAAATTTATTGGATCAAGTTATATTACAATGAAAAATATGACCATGTCGGTTTCGGGTAGCACAACCTGGGGACGTATTATGGAAATTGCCAACGGCTCTCATCATATTAAAATCGAAAACTGTGTTCTTGAAGGACTCTCAGGAGCTAATTCTGGAATCAATTTCGCAACTTTATATATGGGTGGGTCAGCTAACAATAACTACAATGTGATTCGTAATAATAAAATTATTTATGGATATTACGGTGTTTATTTTGTAGGAATGGGGACCACAAATTGGTCAAAAGGCAATATTATTGAAGGCAATCAATTTAGTAACGTCTATTACAATGCAATCTACGTTAAGTATCATGATTCAATTCAAATCAATAAGAATATTATTAGCAACGGAAATAGTACATCTACCCAAAATGGTATCTATGCATACTATTGCAACAATGGGTATAGAATAACCAATAATGAAATATACTTGAATGGCTCTTCTAATTCTGGAATTCGTGATGATTACAATAACTACTATTTGTATAATGCAAACCCTTCAGCTTATGGATTAGTAGCTAACAATATCATTAGTCTTCAAGGTGGAACTTCAAATTATGGTTTGTATTTAAATTATTCGGCTGGAACTGAATTCATTCATAATTCTATTAAAATAAAAAACAGTACAATTGCCTATGGCGTTTATCAGGTCAATACATCTAGTAACACTGTAGGACAGAGTTTTAAAAACAATATTTATGAAAATAGTGGTATGGGTTACTGTATTTATATTGGTACTCCTGCAAAAGTAGCTTCCTCTGACTACAATAATTATTATAACCCTGGTAGTAATGTTGCCTACTGGAATGCCGCAAGATCCACACTCAGCGACTTACAATCAGCAAGTGGAAAAGACGCACATTCGGTTTCAATTCAACCCCCTTTCTTCTCCAATTCCAATTTGAGATTGCAAAGCACAAGCTTGTCGGCTAAAGGGATTGCGATTCCTAAAGTTCCTACTGATATTGATGGGGAATTACGAGGCGCCATTCCAACCATAGGAGCTGATGAAGTGCCATTATTACCTATTGATGGAGGTGTGAGTACCATTTTAATTCCTGCAACAGTTACTTTTGAATTAGATACAATTTATCCAAAGGTAATTGTATGCAACTATGGATTGGATACCTTATTTGCTATTCCAATTTCCTACACAATAAATAACGGAACACCTGTTACTTACAACTATTCCGACACATTAATTCAATACCAATGCGATACTGTGGTGTTACCTTATTTCATAAGTCCAGCAGGAAACTGTAACCTTTGTGTTAAAACCATAATTGTTGGCGATTCCAATGCTTTCAATGACCAGTCTTGCAAAAATTTCTTTGGAACGCCTACAAAGGATGCGGTGGCCTCACGTATTTTGAAGTTAGATGAAGGTTGCGGTTTGACCACCGACTCGGTTAAGGTGGTGATAAAAAATAACGGAGGTATAGTAATCAATGGAGGAATTTCGGCATCTTATCAGGTTAATGGTGGATCAATAATTAACCAAGCCGTTACGGATTCGATTGCAGTTAACGACTCCATTACATTCACTTTTAATACTCCTATTAACTTATCAGTTACAACCACCGATGTTGTATTTGATGTTAAAGCTTGGGTCAATTATTCGGGTGATAATGTTTCCTATAATGATACAGCTTTTACCTCAACAAAATCAATGCATACACCACCCACTCCAATTGTGAGTAATGTAAGCATACCTTTTGGTACCTCTATTTCCTTAAGTGCAACGAGTACCACGAATGATTCAATTGTTTGGTACGATAGTCTTTATGGTGGTAGCAAATTGCAAGAAGGGAACATTTATACGACTCCAATCTTATTTGCCAACGATACATTATATGTTTCAGCACGGGGTGGCGGACCTGGGGGTTCAGTAATTTTAGGTACAGGAAATTCTACAAACGCTTCGTCAACATACCCAACCCCTTATGGAAACTATTACTGGGGAAATAAGGAGCAATATATAGTAACTGCTCAAGAACTTACTGCTTTAGGCGCTGGCCCTGGAGCAATTTCAAAACTTGGTTTCGATGTAGCTAATGTGAACTCCTGTCCAGGACTATCAAACTATTACATTAGTATAGCTCATACGAATCAAACAGTATTGACGTCATGGGTAAGTGGTACTTTTACTAATTGCTTTGCAACAGCGTTGTACCAGCCTGTCAATGGATGGAATGAGCATATTTTCCAAAACCCATTTATTTGGAATGGAAGTGATAATATTGTTATTGAAGTTTGTTTTAATAACAGTTCATGGGTTAGTTTGGGAAATGCATCCGTAAAACATACCACCACTTCAGTAAACACTGTTGCAAGGTATAATGGTGATAACGCGAATGTTTGCAGTAGCCCTCTCAGTACCTCTTTTTCTTCCTCTCGTCCCAATATGATGATTGATGTGGCTCCAACAGGTTGTTCCAGTGCTCGCGTTCCATTAATTGTGGCCGTTGGAAGTCCCTCCGCTATTGACGCTGGCGTGAAAGAAATTGTGGAACCAGCAAGCTCCATTTATATGAGTAGTCAAGAAACGGTTAAGGTGAAAATTAGAAACTACGGCACCACCGCTTTAAGTAATTTTAGTGTAAGTTATAAAATCGATTCCCTTACAACCATTACTGAAACTTTTGCTGGTTCTTTGGCAAGCCATGACTCAATCATTTATACTTTTAATGCGAAAGCCAATTTTGGAATCATGGGTCAATCCTATACCATGAAAGCGTGGGTGCATCCAGTAGGTGATGCTACTGCCCTCAATGATACAGCATCTACTGTTATTACCCATTTGATTCCTTCCTATTGTAACAGTGCTGCAACCAGTAATTTATATTACGATATTGCCAATGTCACCTTTGGAGGTCTTAATAATACCTCTCCATCGCCTTATTCTGCCCTCTATACTGATTATACCAATGTAACTGGAGCATCGATTTCCCCTGGTAATATTTACCCTATAAGTATCAGCATTCAAACAACGAATACTTCGGTAACAGCAGGTTATTGCAAGGTGTTTATTGATTACAATAGAGATGGAATTTTCACGACTTCCGACGAAACTGCTTTTTCAAGTGCTTTTGCAGCAGGAGGTCAGATTATTTCAGGTAATGTTATGGTGCCATCCAATGCTTTGAATGGTTATTCTCAGATGAGAGTTGTGGCTGTTTACAATGGTAACATTAATTCCGTATTGCCTTGTGCTACCTATAGTTATGGCGAAACTGAAGACTATACCATTATGATTTCGCCCCGAATTTCTCAAGATGCTGGGGTAGAGTTAATTTTGAATCCTACTGCAATTTCTAACAATAATATTACTCCTTTAAATTTACAGATTAGAAATTATGGTCTTGATACCATTTCAAGTGTCAATGTTTCCTATGTTTTGAATAGTGGCAATCCCAATACCATCACTCATTCAGCCTCCATTTATCCTGGCGATTCAGCACTGGTTTCATTTGGAAATATTACCTTGGTTCAAGGACAGAACACCATTTGTGCCTATACTACACTTTTGGGCGATTCCAATGTTTTCAACAATCAAAAGTGTATTACAACCTACTTACAAGCCGTAACTACAATACCTTATTTCGATAATTTTGAAACTGCCGATTTATGGTTCCCCGATACCATTGTAAACCAGTGGCAAAGAGGAGTGCCTCAAATGCCAAATATTAATACGGCTTACAGCCCAGTTAACGTTTGGGGTGTGAATTTGACCGGCAATTATGCCAATAATAGCCATGATAGACTCTATACTCCCAAGTTTGTTATTCCTAACAATATTGATAGTTTTTATATCAAATTCTGGCAAAAGTTGAACACCCAGTCGGCTAATGATGGTGGATACATAGAGTATAAAACCAACTCCAGTCCCTATTGGTTAAGTCTAGGTTATTTAGGTGATCCTGCAGCTACCAATTGGTTTACTCATAATGTGGGTGGTACCAATATGTGGACAGGTAATTTGGGCTGGTTACAATCGACTTATTTGTTGAATGTTAGCTCAGTGCCTGCCGATACCATTCAGTTTAGATTTATATTTAAATCCAATGCCAGTACCAATACTTACAGTGGATGGGCTATTGATAACTTCGAAATTAAGCTTCCTCCCATTCCTTATGATGCTGGAGTAGTGGCCATCAACTCACCTTCCAATGCTGCTCAGATGGGTTCTGTTGTTACAGTGGTTGCTAGTATTAAGAATCATGGGACTTCAATCTTAACTTCAATACCTGTTTCGTATCAAGTAAATGGTAGTGTAGCTGTGAATGATGTATTTACTCCTGCGGGCTCAGGTTTAAAGCCCGATTCTGTTGCTCAGTTTACCTTTGGCACCAGCTTCAACGCTCCCATTGACCCTTTCAATATTTGTGTAAAAACCAATGTAGCAGGAGATGCCTATTATAATAACGACGAAATGTGTGACAGTATTTCCATACTTCCTGCTAATCTTGATGTTGCAGTAACCAATATTGAAGCCATTCCTACTTTTGGCAACGATACCACTAAATTTTCTTACAATACCCAAGTTAGAATGACCATTAAGAATAATGGAACCACTACACTAACCTCGGTTCCTGTAGAATTTAAAGTGGGTGTTGCAGGCATTGGAAACGAAACATGGACTGGAACACTGCTCCCAGATAGCATCACCACCTATCTCTTTACTCAAACTTACAAATCGCCCATTGGATCGTATTCGCTTTCTGCAATCTCCCACTTGGTTGGAGACCCCAATGCTACTAACGATATGTTTTTGAAAGTATTTGTGGGAGTGTACGACATGGGTAATGTCAATACCTTGAATGCTCGAAATTTCAGTGTTGATCAAAATATCCCAAATCCAGCCTATGGAATGACTCATATCAACTACTTTGTTCCAACTCAAGGTAAGGTAAGTTTTGAACTTAGAAATTCATTAGGTCAAAACGTGATGCAACAGGAAGTTTCAGCCTCCACGGGTGATAATGTTATCGAAATGGATGCTAAAAATCTGTCTCATGGAGTGTATTATTACACTTTAACCTACGACAACCAAACTATTACTCGCAAATTAGTAGTTAGCAAGTAATTCAGTTATAGTTTATGCATAAAAAAAGCAACTTTCGGGTTGCTTTTTTTATGATAATTTTAGGGCTTGAAGGAAGATTAATTTTGCTAAAATTAGAGTCGCATTTTGGATAGGATGGGAGCCAGAAAAGCTAATTAGTAGCATGAATTAATAATGTAAAGTGCTCAAAAAAAAGCATTACTTTTGCCTGCCATAAATTAACAAAATACTTTAAAGTTTTCCCCTAAAACGATTATATATATGGTTGAAAATAAATTATATGGCGAAGGTCTTACCTATGACGACGTACTCCTTGTGCCAGCTTATTCCGAAGTTTTACCTCGTGAAGTAGTTTTAAAAACTCGTTTTACCCGCAACATCGAACTCAACATCCCCATTGTATCAGCGGCTATGGACACCGTTACCGATAGCAAAATGGCCATTTCCATTGCGCAAGAAGGTGGAATTGGCGTGATTCATAAAAATCTCACAATTGAGCAACAAGCTCAAGAAGTGCACAAAGTAAAGCGTGCCGAAAATGGAATGATCATCAATCCCATTACCATTAAAGAAGAAGCTAAAGTGGCTGACGCTTTATATCTGATGAAAGAATATCAAATTGGAGGTATTCCTGTGGTGAGAGAAGGTAACCAATTGGTGGGCATCGTGTCGAATAGGGATTTGAGATTTGAAAAAAATCATGGTCGTCCCATTAGTGAAGTGATGACCAGTAAAAATCTTATTACCACTTCTGAATTTACTGACTTTGAGAAGGCAGAAGAAATCTTACAGCAATATAAAATTGAAAAACTACCTGTGGTTGACTCCAAAGGTTGTCTTATAGGATTGATTACTTATAAGGACATTATAAAAATTAAAGCGCGTCCCAATGCCTCTAAAGACAAAAGGGGCAGATTGCGCGTGGCAGCGGCTGTTGGAGTTTCGGGTGATACCTTTGAACGTGTGAAAGCTTTGTACGAAGCAGGAGTGGACGCCATTGTGGTGGATACCGCCCACGGACATTCTAGAGGTGTTATTGAAACCGTAAAAAAAGTAAAAGCCCAATACCCAGATCTTGATATGGTGGTTGGAAACGTGGCCACAGCGGAAGCAGCATTAGACCTTGTGAAAGCAGGTGCCGATGCGGTTAAAGTGGGCATTGGACCTGGTTCTATTTGCACCACTCGAATTGTTGCTGGTGTAGGTTATCCTCAGTTAAGTGCAGTGATGAATGTGGCCCAGGCTCTTAAAGGCACTGGTGTTCCAGTGATTGCTGACGGAGGAATCCGTTACAGTGGTGATATTGTTAAAGCCATTGCCGCCGGAGGCGACACCGTGATGTTGGGTTCATTGTTCGCCGGTGTGGATGAGGCTCCAGGTGAAACGATTATCTTTGAAGGCCGTAAGTTTAAGACTTACAGAGGAATGGGCTCGGTTGATGCCATGCAACAAGGATCCAAGGATCGATATTTTCAAGATGCTGAAGATGACATCAAAAAACTTGTGCCCGAAGGAATTGTGGGTCGCGTGCCTTATAAAGGTTTTCTTTCTGAAGTGGTTCATCAAATGGTGGGCGGACTTAGAGCTGGTATGGGCTACTGTGGTGCCGCTACCATTCCCGATTTAATGAATGCAAAGTTTGTGAAGATTTCTGCCGCCGGCATGACCGAAAGCCATCCTCACGATATCACCATTACTCGCGAAGCCCCCAACTACAGCAGATAATAAATTTCAAATTTCTTAGTTATTGTGTTATTTCTAAATCCATTTTGGATGGATTATCAAAATTTTAATTGTATTCAATAGCAAACATTATGTATAAATTCTTATTCTTCGCCCTAATAACGCTTAGCGTTTTTGATTTAAATGCTCAAAAAAAGTCAGCCTCACCTGTATTGTTAACCATTGATGATAAGCAATATACTTATGATGAGTTTATGTATGTTTTTAATAAAAATAACAATCAAGCAGCCACCGACTCTCGTGACAAATCGGAATATTTAGATCTTTATATCAATTTCAGACTTAAAGTAAAAGAAGCTGAAGACCGCGGAATGGACACCACTTTTGCCTTTAAAAAAGAACTAAAAGGCTACCGTGATCAGTTGGCTCAGCCATATTTGGTGGATAAATCGGTAGATGATGTGATTCTTAAGGAAGCTTATGATCGTCTTCAATGGGATTTGCGCGCCAGTCATATTATGATAGCCCTTCCCGAGGAAACTTCAAAAAATGATAGTAATGCTGTTGCGGCTTATAACAAACTGATGGATATAAGGAAGCAAATTTTGGGTGGTGCTGATTTTGCCGAAATGGCAAAAAAACATTCAGAAGATCCCTCAGCACGCGATATGGCTGCGGTTCGTAATCAACCTGCCCGAAAAGGCAATGGAGGCGATCTTGGCTATTTTTCTGCATTTTATATGGTTTATCCCTTTGAAACTGCCGCTTATAATACTCCTGTGGGAGAGGTGAGCATGCCCATTCGTACCCAATATGGTTATCACATCATCAAAGTCACCGATCGCATTGCTGAACTAGGAAAAATTGAAGTGAAACATATTAATGTTAAAACCAAATCAGCCAGTCCTCAAGATATTGAAGCATCTAAGACAAAGATTGAAGAAATAGCCCTGAAAATTAAGAATGGGGAAATGAGTTTTGAAAATGCAGCCCGTAATTATTCTGACGATAAAGGGTCTGCCGAAAAAGATGGATTGTTGCCTGCTTTTGAAGTGAGCCGAATGGTTCCCGAATTTGTAAAGGCTATTTCAAAACTTAAGACCGATAGTATTTCTCAACCTGTTCTTACTGAATACGGTTGGCACCTCATTAAGTTGGTAAGTATAACCAAAACCCCGCCCTACGACGAATATGTTTACACCTTGAAGAGCAGAGTGGCGCGTGATAGCCGTTCCAATATGAGCAAGGAGTCGGCCATTCAAAAATACAAAAAGACTTACAAATTTAAAGAATATCCCAAAGCATTAAATTCATACTACGCTTTTGTTGATTCTTCTTTATATAAAGGCACTTGGAGCTCAGAAAAAGCTGCCCAGAGCCAAGTGGTAATGTTTGAAGCCAATAAGGTAAAACATACCCAAGCCGAGTTTGCCCAATACATGCAGTCGCATCAAGTGAGTAAGAAAAAGGGAACCCTTAGATATTTTACCGATTTGCTTTACCAATCGTGGGTGGCAGAAACTTTGGTTTATATCAAAGATCAAAACCTAGAAAACGAAAATCCTGAATTTAAAATGTTGGTACAGGAATATCATGATGGAATTTTGCTCTTTGCCATCAACGACGAAGAGGTTTGGAGTAAATCGGTACGCGATACCGTAGGTTTAAAGGCTTTTTATGATAAGAATATCCAAAACTATCAATGGAAAGATAGGGTAGATGCTACCATTTATAAATGCAAAACTGAAGATTTAGCATCCAAAATTACGGGTTGGCTCAAAGCTGGTATCGCATTGGACAGCATCGTTAAATTAAGTAACGCCACTTCACCTCTGAATATGGCCTTTATAAAGGGTAAATTTCAACCTGAGGAAAACGATATTATCGACCAAGTAAAACACGAAGTTGGAATTTCAAATGTTATTTATTTCGACCAACTTTATAATGTGGTGTACATCCATCAAATTCTACCTGCCCAGCCCAAAACCCTTGACGATGCTCGGGGTATTATCACCGCTGATTACCAAAACTATTTGGAAAATCTTTGGATTGAGCAACTTAAGCAAAAACATAAGGTTGAAGTTAACACCAGTTTATTGAATCCATAGCGTGATGAATAGCCTTAAATCCATACTTTTTTTATTGCTGGCAACCTTTCTTTTTGGATTGGCTTCGTGTAATTTATTAAGTGGTGACAAAGATGTTATTGCGGCTAAAGTATATGATTTTGTTTTAACTGAAGAGGCTTTAGTTCAGTCGATTCCTTCAGGTTTGACTCCCGAAGACAGTGTGAGGGTGCGCACCGAATACATTCAACAATGGATTCGCGAACACGTGCTGCTACATCAAGCCATCGAAAACGACCTTCAATTACCCGAAGAGGTTCAGTCCATCGAAAAGCAGGTGGAAGATTATCGCAATTCATTGATTATCTATCAATACACCAAAAAACTGGTGGAGCAAAAATTGGATACCAATGTGAGTGAGGATGAGGTTGAAAAATACTACCGTTCTCATGCCAATGATTTTGTATTGAAAGATGATATCATTAAAATCCTGTATCTAAAACTCGAAAAGAATGCTAGAAATATTGGGATAGCTCGTAGTTTGCTCCGCGATTACAAAGCCTCCAATTACATCAAACTTGAAGCTATTGCCGAGGATCGAGCCTCCAATTTCTTCCTTGATACCAGCAGTTGGATACTTTTTGAAGATATTTTAAAAGAGATTCCTTTAGAAATTTATAATAGAAGTCTCTACTTGCAAAATAACAAATACGTTGAAGTAGAAGACTCCATTTATATTTATATGCTTCGTGTTAATGCCTATCGAGTTCAAGATGGACTCTCGCCACTGAGCTTCGAGTCGGAACGCATCCGTGACCTTATCGTAAACGGACGTAAAATGCTTATGATTGAGCAAATGAAAGAAAGCATTTATAAGGAAGCCATTGAAAATAATAAAATTAAAATTTTTGAAAAATAATTAGCATGTCAAAAATCACAATTCAGAGTTTAATATTCGCTGCACTGGTAATAGGTTTTATTATCGGAAATCAAAAAACGGTGGAAGCCCAGCCTCAGGTAATTGATAAGATTGTAGCAGTGGTAGGATCCAACGAAATCCTTTACTCTGATGTGCAGAATCAATACATGCAATATTTGATGCAGGGGTATTCCGCTGATGGTATGGCCATGCGCTGTCAGATTTTTGAAGAAATGCTTTTTACTAAACTTTTGCTCAACCAAGCCCAGCTCGATAGTATTGTGGTTTCTGAGGATCAAGTGGGCAGTGAATTGGATCGCCGATTGCAATATTTTATCAGTCAGATCGGCTCACAGGAAAAGTTAGAAGCCTATTACAATCGCAGTATCAATGATATTAAAGCCGATTTGCGCAATGTAATTCGTGACCAAATGATGTCGGAACAGGTGAGAGAGAAAATTGTGGCAGATATTAAGATTACACCTGCTGAGGTTCGTGTATTTTATAACGAAATGCCAAAAGATAGCATTCCGAGCATAAGCTCCGAATACCAATATTCGCACATCGTAATTACGCCCACCGTGCATCCTGAAGAACGACAATACGCACTTTCAAAAATGGAATCCATACGCCAACGTGTAATCAAAGGCGAGAGCTTTGAGTCATTGGCGCGCCTTTATTCCGAAGATCCCGGCTCTGCCATGAAAGGCGGTGAGTTGGGCGATTTTGGAAAAGGAGTGATGTACCCTGAATTTGAAGCCGCCGCATTTACTTTACAAGAAGGCGAAATAAGTCCCATCGTTGAGTCTGAGGCAGGCTTTCATATTATTAAACTTATCAAGCGCAAAGGAGATTACATCAATGTGCGCCATATCCTCATTATGACCAAAGTAAGTCCCATTTCCATTCAATTGTCTCAGAATAAGCTGGACAGTGTTTACCTGCTGATTTCCTCAGGTAAAATCACTTTTGAAGAGGCTGCTTTAAAATATTCCGACGACGATTCTAAATATTCTAAAGGAGCCGTGGTGAACCAACAAAGTGGTAATACCATTTTTCTACCCGAGCAAATGGATAAGGATTTGTTTTTTACCATTGATAAAATGAGCCCGGGGCAGATTTCAAAACCCTCGGTTTATGAGAAAGATCGAAACACCAAGGCCATTCGGATTGTGCGACTTGATAAGCGTACCCAACCTCATGTGGCCAATTTGGAAGAGGATTATGATAAAATTCAATCTTGGGCCATCGAAGACAAAAAATCAAAAGCCCTCAATGCATGGATCAACGATAAGGCGAGTAAAACTTATATTTTTATCCAAGATGCGGATTTGAAAAATTGCGATTTTATTTACAAATGGGACTAAATACACATTATGTATTCTACAGAAAAAGAAGCTTTTGACGCGTTACAACATAAATATAAACTCATCACCGAGGAGGTGGCAAAAGTAATTATTGGCCAAAATGAGGTTGTAAAAGGCCTGCTCATTTCTATATTTAGTAATGGACATTGTCTTTTGGTGGGAGTGCCAGGTTTGGCCAAAACGCTGATGGTGAATGCGCTATCTCAAGTGTTGGGAATGGGATTTAAGCGCATTCAATTTACCCCCGACCTGATGCCTTCTGATATCACCGGAACTGAAATTCTGGATGATCAACGTCATTTCAAATTCATACAAGGACCTGTTTTTTCAAACATTGTGCTTGCCGACGAAATAAACCGTACTCCGCCCAAAACCCAAGCAGCACTGCTCGAAGCCATGCAGGAGAAGCAAGTCACCGTGGCAGGAAACCTTTATCCCTTGCCTCAACCTTTTTTCGTTTTGGCAACTCAAAACCCCATAGAGCAGGAAGGAACTTACCCATTGCCCGAAGCCCAACTCGATCGTTTTATGTTCAATCTTTGGCTCGATTACCCTTCCTTTGCCGACGAATTGACCATAGTGAAAGAAACCACGGGCAGCAAATCAATACAACTCAAAGCCTGCACTAATCAAGATGAAATTACTTATTTCCAACAACTAATTCGTCGATTACCAGTGGTGGATAATGTGGTGGAATATGCAGTGAAACTGGTCAATTCCACGCGCCCCAATACTGAAAAAGCCCATCCTTTAGCCAATCAATACCTCCTTTGGGGAGCAGGCCCTCGTGCTTCGCAGTTTTTAATTATTGCAGCTAAAGTACATGCTGCTTTTTCTGGCAAATTTTCGCCTGATATTGAAGATGTTAAAGCTGTGGCTTCTGCCGTTTTGCGCCATCGAATTGTGGTAAACTATAAAGCGGAAGCAGATGGTTATTCTGTTGAAAAGATTATCAACGAGCTTTTAAAAGTATAAATAGCTTATAGGCCTTGTGCTAATACATTTGAGAAATAAATGCCTAAGTGTGTTT
>DZDC01000173.1 GCA_022736595.1 Draconibacterium orientale
AAAAAAAATGATATCGAACTTGTTAGTGTAAAAAAATATTGTACTTTTGCAGTCCGAAATTTTTGAAATAAACCCTGCTAAGGCAGTAGCTAATATTATAAAGTCATGAAAAGAACATTTCAACCCTCTAACAGAAAGAGAAAAAACAAGCACGGTTTTCGCTCTCGTATGGCAACTGCCAATGGTCGTAAAGTATTATCACGCCGTCGTGCTAAAGGAAGAAAAAAATTAAGCGTATCTGACGAAAGTCATGGTAAATAATTTTTTACTGAAAAAATTAAAAGGTCAAATTCGCAAGAGTTTGACCTTTTTTAGTGGGTGAAATTGTTAATTTGATTTTATGAGTTCTTTTGATTCATCGCCAATTCAAACTTTTCCGTCAGCCATGCTGGGCATGTCATTGGTTTATTTAGTTTCATGTCGATGAATGCCAAAGTAGTTTCTCCAATGCAAAGCAAAATACCTTGTCGATTATAAACTTCATATTTAAAATACATCCGGGTTGTAGGTAATTCCTCTACTATGGTCTTGATGGTTAGCAGGTCGTCGTATTTTGCAGGTTTAATGTATTTGCACTTTAATTCTACTACGGGCATCATTACTCCCGATGCTTCTAACTTTTGATAACTGGTATCCAAACTTCGGAGAGCATCAGTGCGCCCAACTTCAAAATAAGTGGCGTAATTTCCATAATAAACATAGCCCATCTGGTCGGTTTCGGCATAGCGAACTCTGAGGTTTGTTTCGAATGTTATCATTTTCTTAAACTTGGATTTATATAATTATTCCCAAAATTACTATAAATTTGCGAGATGAAACCAACAAAATTTATTAAATCGTACCCGCTAAGATTCAAGGGGTTGCTTTTTGGAGCCTTCCTATCCTTGGCCTCTTGCGGTGCTCCCGATGCTGAAAAATATGAGCTTTCGAGTAGCGAGCTCTCTTATATTGCCATCGATAGTCGGGTTTTGCCTGCCGATTCGGTCATGGATCTTATGATTGCGCCTTATCGCGATTCGCTGAATAAGGAAATGAATCAAGTAATCGGAACCTTGCCCTTTGCAGTGGATAAAGGCGAGCCTTCGGGTCCGCTCAATAACTTTGTTCCTGATATGCTTTTGGAGGAGGCCACCCGTAACCTGAGTGTTAAACCCGATTTTTGTCTGCTCAATTACGGTGGCTTGAGGTATTCATTGCCTCAGGGCAACATTACCCGTAACGATGTCTTTCAACTCATGCCCTTCGAAAACGAATTGGTGGTGGTAAAGGTAAATCCACAAGGAATGAAAATGCTGTTTGAATACCTTTATAATGAAGGTACGCAGCCTGTGTCTGCGTTAATGGTAAAGTTTGGAAAAGAAGGAAGTTATACTGCTAAAGTTGCTGGAAAGCCATGGAATCCTAAAGCCTCCTATTACATTCTTACCAACGATTATCTGTTGAAAGGGGGCGATCAAATGAACTTTTTTGCTTTGAACGATACCGTCATTCACACCAATATTCTGATTAGAGATGCGATATTTCAATATTTTAGCATTCATCAGTCTGATAATAAGATTTTAAAAATTGATACCCTTCAACGAATATTCTATTAATTATGAATAAGATAGCGATAACCATTGGAGTTTTAGTTTTGGCGGTGATGTTTTCGTCATGCAATACTCAAAAGGATAATGAACGGGTAAAAATTACCATTTTAGCTTCCAACGACGTGCATAGTAGAATTGATCCCATTGCAGCCAATGACAAGAAATTGGCTTTTATGGGTGGTTTTGCGCAGCGGAAAACTGCCATTAATAAGGTGCGCGACGAAGGCAATGAGGTGCTATTACTGGATGCCGGTGATGTTTTTCAGGGAACTCCTTATTTCAATAAGTTTGGGGGTGAATTAGAATACCGCTTGATGAGTCAGATGGGCTACAATGCGGCCGCCATCGGCAATCACGATTTGGATAATGGTATTGCCGGACTGACTAAACAGTTGGGTTGGTTAAACTTCCCTTTGCTTTCGTGCAATTACGATTTTTCCGCCACCTCCCTAGCTCAAACGGTAAAGCCTTATGTGGTTTTTGAATTGAAAGGTGTGAAGATCGGCATCATTGGAGTGGGAGTGAACCCTCAGGGTTTGATTTTAGAATCCAATTATGCGAAAATGAACTTTCTCGATCCCATTGCCACCGCCAACCGCTATGCCAATCAACTGAAAAAAGATGGATGTCACTATGTGGTTTGTCTCTCCCATCTGGGTTATAGTTATCAAGATAGCACCCAAGCTAGCGATGTGAATTTGGCAAAGAATTCCGAAAACATCGATTACATCATCGGAGGTCATACCCATACTTTTCCTGATGAAGTTAAACCTGTTGATAATCAAAGAGGAAAGAAAGTGTTGATAAGTCAATGTGGAAAGAATGGAGTGCAAATATCGCGTATAGACCTTGAGTTTATTAGGATTTAGCGTGGAAAGCCGTTTTGCCATATACGATTAAAAAAAATTAAAATCAATACAAAAAAATATTTTTTTCAATCTTTTTTGCACACATATTTGTCTTCGTGAATGAGCATGGGATAGGCAGGTTATAAGATGTTTTATTTCAATGAAATAATCAAAACAGACCTTCAGCGCAAAAGCACAATTAACAATTAGGTATTAATAATTTTTCAATTTGTAAGAAATATGATCCAAGACCACATTTCTGTTTGGGATAACTGTCTGCAAGTAATTCGTGACAATATCAATTTTCAGGCATTCAAAACATGGTTTAGTCCCATCAAGCCCATAAAGTTGGTGGATAACGTTTTAACCATTCAAGTACCCAGTCAGTTTTTTTATGAATGGATAGAGGAAAATTATATTCATTTGTTACGTAAGACCATAAAGAAAGAACTTGGAAAAGACGGTAAACTAGAGTACAGTATAGTTATGACGAATAAAGATAAATTTTCGGTTAATTTGCCTGCCACCGATCGCAATGCCACCAAAAATCAATCGGCCAATATGCCCCTTGATCTCAATGCGGAAAAGTCAAAATCCTTTCCTAATCCTTTCATTATCCCAGGACTTAAAAAGATTAAGATCAATTCTCAACTCAATGAGAATTATTCTTTCGACAATTTTGTGGAAGGCGACTGCAATCGTTTGGCCCGCTCTGCCGGCTATGCGGTTTCGCAAAACCCAGGTAAAACCAGCTTCAATCCGCTCTTTCTCTATGGAAATACAGGTCTTGGAAAAACCCATCTTTCTCAATCCATAGGCTTGGAAGTGAAGAATCTTTTTCCTGATAAAACTGTACTTTACGTTCGCGCCGAGCAATTTATGAATCAATTTGTGGATGCCGTACAAAATAACAGCAGCAACGATTTTATTCATTTTTACCAAATGATTGATGTGCTGATTGTGGACGATATCCATACTTTTAGCGGCAAAGAAAAAACCCAAGATATTTTCTTCAATATTTTCAATCACCTCCACCAAAACGGAAAACAGTTGGTGATTACCTCCGATAAAGCGCCTGTGGATTTGGTAGGAATTAAACCTCGTCTTTTGTCGCGCTTTAAATGGGGCTTAGCTGCCGATTTGCAAACTCCAGATTTGGAAACCCGTATTGCTATCTTGCATAAGAAAATGTACAAAGACGGGCTCGAAATGCCCCAAGACGTGATTGAATACCTAGCTTATAGCATCAGTTCCAACGTACGCGAATTGGAAGGAGCCATGGTTTCTATTTTAGCTCAAGCTTCCTTGAATAAAAAGGCCATTACCCTCGACTTGGCGCGAAACATGATCGATAAGTTTGTAAAAAACACCAGCCGCGAAATCAGCATCGATTACATCCAGAAAATTGTGAGCGATTACTTCAATATTCCAGTGGAGATGATCAACTCTAAAACCCGCAAACGCGAAATCGTTCAAGCCCGCCAAATTGCCATGTACTTTTCTAAGAAATACACCAAATCATCTTTGGCTACCATCGGTATTCACTGTGGTAATAAAGACCATGCTACCGTATTGCACGCCTGCCGCACCGTCAACAACCT
>DZDC01000174.1 GCA_022736595.1 Draconibacterium orientale
AAATTCTATTTTTTACTACGGCGATGTTTCTCGGCCATAATAAGGCTCAATTCTCTACCACTCTGACCCTGGGCTGAGGTATTCTCTTGGGCGCGACGCAAAAGATAAGGCATTACATGCTTCACCGGACCATAAGGCAGGTATTTGGCTACATTAAAACCTTCTTTACTGAGGTTAAAACTGATGTGATCGCTCATGCCATACAGTTGCGAAAACCAGCAACGATTATCGTTGGGCGCAATGCCCATTTTTACCATTTCCTCAGCCATATACTGGTTGGAGTGTTCGTTGTGTGAGCCGTTGAAAATACTGATGCGATCGAGATGTTCGAGGCAGAATTTTAAGGCCTCGTTATAATCGTTATCGGTGGCCTCTTTATTGGGTTGAATGGGGTCTTGATAACCCTTTTCGGCAGCTCTTTCACGTTCTATTTCCATATAAGCGCCACGTACAAATTTGGCTCCCAAGAAGTAATTGCCAGCCACCGACATTTCGTACGATTTTTTTAAAAACTCCAATCGATCGTGGCGGTACATCTGAAAGGTATTCCAAACGATGGCCTTTTCTTTATTGAAAATAGACATTTCGTGGTTGGTAACCTCGTCGATAATGTTTTGATACCATGAATGTTCAGCATCAATTAAGATGGGAATATTAGACTCGAATGCGGTTTGACAAAGTTGGTGAATGCGATCTCTAAACTGTTGCAATTCCATTTTTTCTTGCTCATTCATGGGAGCATTCGAGCTGGCTTTTTCGAGTACTTTTGAACGGCCCATAGCCGTGGGTTTGAACACAGAATAAGGAATATTAGCATCTTGACCCGCATTGCGCACCGCCCGCAAAGTTTCTTCAAAAGCCAAACGAATATCTTCGGGTTCTTCTTTCCCTTCCACTGAATAATCAAGAATGGCTTTCACATTGTATTTTTCTAATTTGCGAATGGCGGCAAAACTATCACCAATGCTTTCGCCTCCTACAAAATGACTGTATATGGTTGGTTTTACAGCCCAATTGATGGGGAAATGTACAGCCAATGCCATATTGAGCAAGTTTTTTCCAATACCAACCACGGTGGGACTGGCGATGGTTTTAAACAGTAAATAGGCCTTGTTAAGGTCGGCATTACTTTTACTCACAAAAGCTACTTCAATATTGGTGAAATCGATCTTCATGATATATGATGTTTTGAAATGGGTAAGATATTAAGTTTAGAACTTGATAAAAAATGTGTAAATAATTACATATCAGAATTATATAAATAATTGATCGTTCGTCTTTACGAGAGTGAAAGTAGAGTTAAGCTTTCATATTGGCACTTTGCATACTTTGATATGTTAGGCTAAAGAAATTGCTATTTGTCAAGTTGTAAAAAATGTGAAGCATGCGGGGCTATTAATCATTTTTAACTATCTTTGAACTCCAACAAAGCAGCGATGAAGAAGAACTATTTTCAGCATTCAAACTTTAAACCATTACTCATGAATTTAACCACCGATCTACGTTTGCAAGGTATTTATATTGATGCGAGCCTTCAGTCACTTTCCGATTTTTTGCATCAGCGGCAAGCCCAATACAGTAAATTTTACATTTTGGTTGATGAACATACTCACGAATTGTGTATTCCACTGCTGCTTTCAAGAGTTCGTGCCTTGCAATCGTCTGAAATTATTGAGATGGGAGCGGGTGAAGAGTATAAAAGCCTACAAACTGCTACGCAAATTTGGGAAACTTTAATCGAAAATTTTGCTGACCGCAAAACCTTAATCCTCAATTTGGGTGGAGGAGTGGTTACCGATTTGGGAGGTTTGGTGGCCTCACTTTTTAAGCGGGGAATCGATTTTGTGCATATTCCTACCACCTTGTTGGGGATGATTGACGCTGCCATCGGTGGCAAAACAGCCGTGAATGTGGGTGGGGCAAAAAACATGATTGGCACCTTTAATCCCCCTCAAGGGGTTTTTATTAGTGTCGATTTTCTCTCAACCCTCAATCGGCGCGATCTGTATTCGGGCTTTGGCGAACTTATAAAATACGGACTTATTGCCTCCAAAGATCTTTGGCAAAGCATTGAAAAACATGAGCTTAATGAAAATATGGAGCTCGAATGGATGATTGAAGAATGCGCCTTAATCAAGAGTTCGATTGTAAGCGAAGACTTTTACGAAAAAGGAAAACGCAAATGGCTCAACTTCGGGCATACCGCCGGCCACGCCCTCGAAGCCTTTGCCATGCATGGGCACATTCGCACTTTAATGCACGGCGAAGCAGTGGCATTGGGCATGATTATCGAATTGCAACTTTCGGTTCAGTTGCTCCATTTTGATCCCCAATGTCAACAACGCATACAACATTTCATACTCGATAATTTTGATTTATATCCCATTGAAAACAAGGATTTTGCCAAGCTAATTCAATGGATGAAAATGGATAAGAAAAACCAAGATTCTCAGGTGAATTTTGTACTTCTTTCGGAAGTGGGAGTGGCTCATTACGATCAAAAAGTAGAGGATCAACAGATTTTACACGCACTTCAATATTACGCAAGTTTATGATTTCAACCATTTCCATACAAGCCTTAAACCATAAACTTGAGGGAGAAATTAAACTTCCTTTGAGCAAGAGTTTTCGCAATCGTCAACTTATGTTGCAAGCCTATTCAGGCATGGAGCTCAGCGAACCCGGAGGGCAAGAAGCCGACGACAGCCGACTCCTTTATTCCTTACTTCGCCGTATTGAGATATCTTCCTTCGACGATCCCAGTCAACCCCTTGAGCTAAACTGCAAAAATGCGGGAACAGTATTTCGGTTTCTTTTGCCCTACCTTTGTTCTTTAGACGGTTATTTTATACTTACCGGCGCTGCTCGTATGCTTGAACGACCCATTGGACCTTTGGTGGATGCCTTATCGAATATGGGTGCCGATTTGCAATATCTGGGCAACGAAGCTTATCCGCCCCTTGCCATCGCTCCAGCCCAATGGCAAATCCACGACATCTATATCGACTCAAGCCTGAGCAGCCAGTTTGCCTCTGCCTTAGTGATGCTATTGCCCCGCCTTCAAGCCCAGTCGCAAATAACCCTTCAAGGCAATATCGCCTCTCGACCTTATTTGGTTTTGAGTTTGCAAATGATGCATGGCTTTGGAATTGAGTACCAATTTGATGACCCCTACATCGAAATCTCAGGAAAGTATCAAGCCACAAAGGATCTATCCACAGTGGAACTCGATTGGAGCTCAGCCGCATTTTGGTACGAATTGTTGGCCATTGGTCGGAGTGGGAAAATATTTTTACCGGGATTATACGAAAACGATTTACAAGGAGATAAGGCTTTAGTTACCCATTTTGAAAACCTTGGGGTGCACACCGTTTTTGAAGAAAATGGAATAAGCATCGAAGGAGGTGGCGAAATTCAGTTGAGTGTAAATATCGATTTTAAAGAAATTCCAGACCTTGCTCCAGCGCTTATTGTAAGTTGTGCTGCCTTGGAAGTGATGGGTCGTTTTACAGGTTTAGCAAGCTTGAATCTGAAAGAAAGCCAACGGATGGAGGTGTTGAGTACTGAGTTGGAGAAGTTGGGTTATGATCTTCGATGCATCGAAGAGGACGAATATGTACTCATCAACGATTGTGTAATTCCAGTTCAGAATCAAAAACGAAAAGGAGGCTTACTTCACAGTCACAACGACCACCGCATGGTGATGGCCTTTGCTCCATTAGCACTCATTTTTGAGCCCATAGAAATAGACTATCCCGAGGCTATTGAGAAAAGCTACCCCCAATTTTGGTTCGATTTTCAACAATTTTTCAAAGTTCAAAGTTCAATCCCGATAGTTAAATCCCGATAGCGATCGGAGGACCGTCAGACTGAGTGTTTTTCAATGAGTAGCGCAGCGGAGCATTGAAAAATGT
>DZDC01000175.1 GCA_022736595.1 Draconibacterium orientale
AAAAAAACAGTTGATAAGAAAGGATTATTTGATGACCAATTCACATTGGCTTGTTTGTCGGCGATAGGCAACCAGTTAGAGAGGAAAAGCAATAATATTGATTTCTTAAAAATGCGTCCAAAAGCAAGTAATAAGAAGAAAATTATACCTTAAAATGAACAGGAATTATAAACATTTAAATTCAGCCCTATGAAACTAAAGAAAGTAGCCATCCTTGGATTAATCCTTGTGGTTTTATTCAGTCTTGTGTATTGGCTTGGACCTCGTTTCCCACAGCCAATACTTGATGATAATTTACCTCAATTCAAATTTACCGTTGAGCAAACCGATAGCGTTGTAAATGCTGAAATGAAAGCTTGGCCAGTTAAACCCGACAACGAAGGTCGCATCTTTTGGGTCAACGACTCAGCAAAAAAACAGACAGAATATTGTTTGCTCTACTTGCATGGTTTTTCAGCCAGCTGGTTCGAAGGGGAGCCTGTGCACCGCCATTTTGCACAGCGCTATGGCATGAACCTTTACACTCCATTGCTCCTTCCGCACGGTCTTATTACCAATGATCCACTGCTGGATATGACCCCAGACAAACTTTATCAATCGGCCAAGCAAGCCTTAGTTATGGCTCATATTTTAGGTAAAAAAGTCCTCATTATGAGCACTTCTACCGGCGGTACTTTGAGTTTAAAATTGGCTCATGATTTTCCGGAGTTGGTAGACGGGCTCTTCCTCTTTTCACCCAATATTGCCATTAACGACAAAGGTGCCCGTGTGCTTAATAATCCTTGGGGACTTAAAATAGCACGATGGATTACAGGCGACAAATACCGCATTACCAATACCGACAGCCTCTCCACCGATTGTAAATATTGGAATTGCAAATACCGCCTTGAAGCCGCCGTTTATTTGGAACAATTGGTAGAGAGCACTATGAAGAAAGAAACTTTTGAAAAGGTGAAATGCCCAGTTTTGTTGCAATATTATTTCAAAGACGAGCAAAACCAAGACCCTGTGGTGAAGGTAAGTGCTATGCATCCCATGTTTGACCAATTGGGTACTCCAGAAAACTTAAAGAAAAAACAAGCCGTTGATGCTGAAACCCATACCATAGCCTCTCAACTTTTCTCTAAATCTTGGCAAGAAGTAGAAGAAAATTGCTACCATTTTGCAGAAGAAATTCTAAAACTAAAATCTCCAAACACAACCCCGCAATAATCTCATTATACTTTACTGCAATATTTTAGAGGGAGCCCTAAATTCCAAAAACTTGAATCGTTAATTGTTCATTAAATTATCATAATCATTACCCGATATTAAACAATAATCCTATTTTTGTGGTGCATCAAAACAGAAATTTATATGGAAGAAAATGAGGAGTTGAGTTTTGAGGAGATTGAATCCTTGGTTCATCGATTTGAGGAAGCTTTGGAAGACAACCATGCTCCCTATTTTGATGTGGAAGAGTTTGAGGAAATTATTGACTATTACGATAGTGCCATGAACAAACCCAAGCTAGTGATAGCTTTGCGTACAGCACAAACCATTCACCCATACCATATCCAATTTAAAATCCACGATGCCCAATTGCTTATTGTAAACAAGCGCTATGGACAAGCCCTCAATTTGCTCAACAACTTACTAGAAATAGAACCGGAAAATACCGCCATACTTCAAAATCTAGCCTTTGTGCATTCTCAAATGGGCAAACATACCCAAGCCATCGACCTGCATCTCAAAAGCATTGAAAAAGGTATCGACCCCACCGAGGCTTACAACCTTATTGCCTATGAATATCAAAGCGTTCAGCAATATTCTAAAGCCATTGATTATTTAAAATTGTCGTTGGAAGTTTCGCCAGAAGATGAGGGATCGCTATACGAACTCCTTTTCTGCTACGAGATTGACAATCGGATGGAGGAAAGTCTCGCCTTTTTCACCCATTTTGTAGATGAAAACCCCTACTCCTTTGTGGCTTGGTTTAACTTAGGAATCACCTATAGTAATTTAGGTTTGTACGAAAAAGCCATCGAAGCCTACGACTATGTTTTAGCCATCGACGACTCCTACAGCTCTGCCTATTTCAACAAAGCCAATGCCCTTATTTTCTTAAATAAATTTGAAGAAGCCATTCAAAATTTTGAAGAAACGCTGGTGTACGAAAGCCCCGACAGCTATACCTATCTATACATCGGACAATGCTACGAAAGCCTAAACGATAACGAATCGGCCTTGGAAAACTATAAGCAAGCCCTTCAAATCAACGAAAAATTTACCGAAGCTTTAGTAAATATTGCTTTGGTTTATTTCAATCTGGAAAGTTATAATCTGGCCTTAACCTACATCGACCAAGCCCTTTTGGTGGAACCAAAAAATCTTGAAAATCTATACATCAAAGGCGACATTCTCACCGAAATGGACGCTTATGACGATGCCACTAAAATCTACCTCGAAATACTCATACAAGAACCTGAAAATACAGAAATTTACTTTGATTTGGCTGGATTGTATTGGAATCAAGAGATGCGAACCGAAGCTTATGCCATTCTTGATCAAGGAATAGGCTATTCTAAGAACAATTATAAAAACTATTTGCGCTATGCCGAATTCGAATATGAAATGGGCAATATCTCGCTTTGTATTAATTACTTATCTTTAGCCATCAACCTCAATAAGGAGGAAAGTTTACTTATGATTCTTACTTTAACACAGCTGAATCTCCACCCTGAAATTGCCGAATTTCTGAGTGAGTTTAAAAGCTAATGGCTAAAACCAAATAATCCACAAAAATAATTATGGAGATCAGCGCCAGTACCTTTTGGTTTGCATTTGGATTAACCTTGTTAGCTGGCCTTTCTACAGGCATTGGCTCAGCATTGGCCTTTTTCACCCGTAAAACCAATACCAATTTCCTAAGTGTTGCCCTAGGTTTTTCAGCCGGGGTGATGATTTACATTAGCTTTGTTGAGCTGTATGCCCATGGAAACCAGATTTATACCCATGTTTTCGGTTTGAGGTTGGGTCAGTTTTACAATTTTCTCTTTTTCCTAGGTGGCATCATGCTCATCGCCATCATCGACCGATTGGTACCCGAGGCCGAAAATCCGCACGAAGTGTATCGGGTAGAAGAAATGGGCGCTATCCGCAACAAATCGAAACTTATGCGCACAGGATTGCTTTCAGCCTTAATCATTGCCATCCATAATTTCCCCGAAGGCGTGGCTACTTTTGCAGCAGGGCTCACCGACGCAAGCATTGCCATTCCCATAGCAGTGGCCATAGCCATCCATAATATTCCTGAGGGAATTGCCGTTTCTGTGCCCATTTTTTACGCTACTAACAACCGCAAAAAGGCCTTTTGGCTCAGTTTATCATCAGGACTTGCCGAACCCATAGGAGGACTAATTGGATTTATTATTCTTCGTAATTACTTTAACGAATTGGTCTTAGGAGCCACCTTTAGCTTTATAGCAGGCATTATGGTTTTCATTAGCCTCGACGAACTTTTGCCCACCGCCAAAGAATATGGACAACCCCACGCTGCCATTTATGGCCTCATCGCAGGTATGTCGGTGATGGCCATCAGCTTGATCTTACTTTAACCCGAATTAAGCATTAGCCAAAAGCTAATGCTTAATGACGAAAAAAATTAATATAATTGATTTTTTTGTCAGGGTTAACCTCATTGAAATGTCCACAGTGGTTGCATTTCAGGTAGTGCATTGGATTAAGCATTATTTCGTAATTAAACTATTGGATGGTCTTCGATAAGCGGAGTTAATACCCCACAAATAAGCTACAACAATTAGAGATTCTGACTCAAAACCTTTGATCATCCAATATAGAGCCCACTAAATTATAGAAATAAGTTTAGTACATGACAATTTTTAATCGCGGTAAA
>DZDC01000176.1 GCA_022736595.1 Draconibacterium orientale
TGTTGAAAAATATTGAATAAATTTAGTTCAATAGTCTTAATTTGAAAGGTATAGCACCCTAATTTAGCCACAATCAAATTTACATTAGCCAATGGGTAAATCGTCAAAGCATAAATTCAAAAAGGTGAGTTTTAAACTTTCCTATGCCGAATATGATTATCTTCAAAAGTGCATTGCCCTTGAAAAAACTACCGCTAATAAATTCATAAAGCATTATATTCGTGAGGGTTTTGAAGCAATGAAAACCCGTGTTTCGGATTGGGACAACCAAAAACAACCCAAAAACCAGTTACTATTATTTGATTTTGACCAAGCCCCACTGCAAAGTTCTATGCTCGAAGAATCTGAATTTTTATATACCGATCAAGAAACCAAGGATGTCTAAAAACTACTTTATCGATGGACTCGATCGCAAGATTTTAAAGCTTTTGAGTCAAGAGGTTCGCATAAGTTTTACCGAAGTGGCACGCCATTGCAATGTCACCGCTTCAGCCATTCATCAAAGGGTACAAAAACTTATAGAGAATCAAGTAATTGATGCGGCAACCTACAAACCCAGTAGCAAGGCGTTGGGTTATAATACTTTGGCTTATGTTGGAGTGCAAATCAATTTGGTCAAAAACCGTACGCATCAAGAGGTATTCGACCATATCAAAGGCATACCTGAAGTGGTGGAATGTCATAATATTACTGGAAAATACTCCTTTCTTCTCAAAATATACGCCCGTACCAACGAGCATTTGAAAAGCCTCTTGGTCGAAAAAATTCAAGCCGTGGTTGAAGTGGTTGCCACCGAAACCTTTATTAGCCTTGAAGAAGGTTTTAGTCGAAATTTGCCCGTAGATTAGGTTTGAATAATCCATCTGTATTTGAAAATAGAGCGTATATTTTTCCGAAATTTGTCGCCCCAAAATAATTTTTACCTTGTCAAAAACCGAATTCATCGAAATCCATGGCGCTCGGGTTCACAATCTTAAAAATGTGAGCGTCAATATTCCTCGCAATCAACTGGTGGTCATTACCGGATTGAGCGGCAGTGGCAAGTCATCACTGGCCTTTGATACCCTCTATGCCGATGGGCAACGCCGTTATGTGGAAAGTCTTAGCAGCTACGCACGGCAGTTTATGGGTAAAATGAGCAAGCCTGAGGTGGATAAAATTACAGGTATTTCTCCCGCCATAGCCATTGAGCAAAAAGTGAATACCCGCAACCCGCGTTCTACCGTGGGCACAAGCACCGAAATTTATGAATATCTGAAACTCTTATTTGCTCGCATTGGCAAAACCATTTCTCCCATTTCAGGTGAATTGGTGAAGCATCACCAAGTGGCTGATGTGGTGCAATATACCCATCACTTGCCCGAAAATACGCGCTTCATAGTGGCTTTCCCTATTCTTGAAAAAACGGGACGAAGTCTTGCCGATCAACTGAACTTGTATTTGCAAAATGGCTACAGCCGATTGTTTGTCAATGGCGAATTGGTGATGATTGAAGACCAGTTGAAAAAGGAAATTTCTGCCCCGCATCCCATGGATTGTTTTGTGGTGGTAGACCGGCTGCAAAGTCTCACAACCGATTACGAAGATCGACGTTTGGCCGATTCTGTTCAGACCGCTTTTTACGAATCGGAAGGCGATTGTTATCTGATTTATGAGGAAAAAAAGAAATGGATATCAAAACATTTTAGCAACCGCTTTGAGTTGGATGGTATTCAATTTCAAGAACCCTCCGTCGATTTTTTTAGTTTTAACAATCCTTTTGGTGCCTGTACCCGATGCGAAGGGCACGGTACTGTCATTGGCATTGATCCAGAGCTTGTAATTCCTGACCCGGGTTTGAGTGTATTTGATGGTGCCATAGCTCCATGGAAAGGCGAGAAAATGGGTCAATGGCGCGACCAATTGGTGATGCAATCCACTCATTTTGACTTTCCTGTTCATCGTCCCATCAACCTGCTGAGCAAGGAAGAATATGATTTGCTGTGGAAAGGAAATTCCTATTTTGAAGGACTCGATGCTTTCTTCAAGGAGTTGGAAGCCAATGCATACAAAATTCAATATCGAGTGATGCTTTCGCGCTACCGCGGACGCACGGTTTGCCCCGATTGCCGTGGTACCCGACTTAGAAAAGAAACCAATTATGTGTTGATTGATGGAAAATCCATCTCAGATATTGTTTTGATGCCTGTGGAAGATGCGTTAGATTTCTTTAAAAACTTGAAACTTTCAGATCACGATTTTACTTTAAGCAAGCGTTTGCTGATTGAGATAACCAATCGTTTACAAGTGCTCAACGATGTGGGCTTGCCCTACTTGAGTCTCAATCGAAAATCAGCAACCTTAAGCGGAGGAGAGTCGCAACGGATCAATCTGGCCACCAGTTTGGGAAGCAGTCTTGTGGGCTCGCTTTATATTCTTGATGAACCTAGCATTGGACTTCATCCCCGCGATTCGGAACGTCTGATTGCGGTGCTGAAACGTTTGCGCGATTTGGGAAATACGGTAATTGTGGTGGAGCATGACGAAGAAATGATGCGTGCCGCTGACTTTATCATTGATATGGGCCCTGAAGCGGGTACCCATGGCGGTGAGGTGAGCTTTGCCGGAACCTTTGATCAATTGCTGAAAGCCAATACCTTAACCTCAAAATACTTAAATGGAATGTTGCAAATTCCTCTTCCGTCCTTTCGACGAAAATGGAATCAGTTTTTACAAATAATCGGTGCTACCGAAAATAATCTACAAAATCTATCGGTGAAGTTTCCACTCAATACCCTAACGGTTATCACTGGAGTGAGTGGAAGTGGAAAAACTACTTTGGTAAAAGGTATTTTGTATCCTGCCATCAAAAAGCAAAAGGGGGCCTTGGTGGATCGTACGGGTCGGTTTTCTGAATTGTTGGGCGATCTTCATCGAATAACGGATGTGGAGCTCATTGATCAAAACCCCATTGGACGCAGTTCTCGCTCTAATCCTGTTACTTATATCAAAGCTTTTGACGATATTCGTACGCTGTATTCCAATCAGAAATTGGCCAAAATGCGCAATTACAAGCCTGGCTTTTTTAGTTTTAATGTTCCTGGCGGGCGTTGTGAAGCTTGCCAAGGCGAAGGCAGTATTAAGGTAGAAATGCAATTCATGGCCGATGTTTACCTTAAATGTGAACATTGCAACGGAAAGCGTTTTAAGGAAGAAACATTGGAAGTGAAATACCAAGGAAAGAGTATTTCTGATTTACTCGAAATGACGATATCTGAAGCCTGTGAATTTTTTAAGGCGCATAAAGGTACTTTGGAACAAAAGATTTATGAGCGGTTAGAAGTACTCAATCAAGTGGGTATGGGATATGTGCAGATGGGTCAATCTTCCAGCACATTGAGCGGGGGAGAGGCTCAGCGTATAAAATTAGCCTCCTATTTAGCTTTGGGAAAGACCACTCAAAAGATGCTTTTTATTTTTGACGAACCCACCACTGGCTTGCATTTCCACGATATTTTGAAACTCTACAAAGCCATGAACGACCTCATCGATCTGGGGCATAGCCTCATCGTGATTGAACACAACCAAGAGTTTATTAAATGTGCCGACTGGGTGATTGACTTGGGGCCTGAAGGGGGCGTGAAAGGAGGAAAAATCCTTTTTGAAGGAACCCCCGAGGATTTGGTGAAAAGTGAGCAGTCGTTTACTGCTATATATTTGAAAGATAAAGTATTGGTGAAATAGTTGTGCTAATTATTTGTGTTTTTTTTGCAAGAACAACAAACTTAATGAGTGAAATGATATGTTGAAACTGGTCGAAAAAGCAAAAGGCAGCAAGGTAGTTCGCAACATTTTTATGTTTGTGACTCCAATTTCTTTGGCCATTCTTTTAATCATGG
>DZDC01000177.1 GCA_022736595.1 Draconibacterium orientale
CCTTTTTTAAGTTGAATTTTAACCACCTTAAATGCCAAATACCTATATTTGCACTTTACCTTTAAAACCAATTGAATTGAAAAAACATATCCCCAACCTTTTGACGTTGCTTAATCTCATAAGTGGATCTAGTGGCATTATTGCCAGTATGAATGGTAGTTATAAGATGGCTTTTGGACTCATGATTTTAGCAGCAATTTTTGATTTTCTGGATGGAATGGTAGCCCGAATTTTGGGAGTTTCCGGTGAATTAGGTAAAGAGTTGGACAGTCTTTCGGATGTGGTGAGTTTTGGAGTTTTACCCTCCATTATAATGTACAACCTAATGAATTTAGGTTTAGGCAATCACGAGAGCATGATGCATTTCGGTATCAGCTACTTTCCATTTCTTGCACTCATCATTGGAGCAATGAGTTCGTACCGACTGGCAAAATTTAATCTGGATACCCGTCAAAGTAATAGTTTTATTGGCCTTCCCACACCAGCAAACGCAATTTTCATTGGAGCCTTAAGCCTTTTAATTCATTTACATGCGGGTAACGACTTAGTCCAAATCATTGGACATCCTTTAGTTTTAATGGTTATATCTTTAGTAATGAGTTATTTACTTATTGCAGAAATCCCACTTTTTGCTCTAAAATTTAAGGACCTTCATTGGCAAGGAAATGAAATCAGATTTGTATTTATTGGCATCAGCATTGGATTACTCTTATTGTATATGAGTAAAATATACTTTGCATTAATTCTCATAATTCCACTCTACATTGGATTATCGATAATAAACAACTTTTTATTGAAAGGCAAAGCTATAGGACATGATTAATGGTAAAAAAGTGGTGGTGGTTTTACCAGCTTACAATGCAGCCAATACACTTAAGAAAACCATTGATGAAATTCCACAACCCCTTGTGGATGAGTTGGTGTTGGTGGACGACGCCAGCAAAGATCACACCCTTGAAGTTGCTAAATCTCTAGGTATTAAACACATTATTAAGCACGATAAAAACTTGGGGTATGGGGGAAACCAAAAAAGCTGCTATAACAAAGCCATAGAAATTGGAGCCGACATCATCATAATGTTACATCCTGACTATCAATACACTCCGAAATTAATTCCTTCCATGGTTGAATTGATTGATTCGGGTTTGTATCCTGTGGTTTTTGGAAGTAGAATCTTAGGCAAAGGAGCCATCAATGGTGGAATGCCCTGGTTTAAGTATGTTGCAAATCGATTTCTGACTTTGTTTCAGAATATCTTAATTAATCAAAAGCTTTCAGAATATCACACAGGTTATAGAGCCTACAGCGATGCTGTTCTAAGAAATATCAAATACGAACGGAATTCAGATAATTTTCTTTTCGACAACCAAGTCATTCTGCAAATATTTGCACGGGGCTACGAAATTGGAGAAATCACTTGTCCCACTAGATACGATGCGCAAAGCTCCTCCATCAATATTGTACAGAGTACCCGTTACGCCTTGGGTGTGATGTGGAACTCTATTGAATATTTCCTATTCCGATTAAAACTTATCAAACCTAGTAAATACTAAGTTTACATATCTTCCCCAGCCGATTCACGACGGTCTTCATTTGACTTACGTTCAGTAGGTTTGTAATTATTGATTTTATAAGTCAAGGTTGCACTAAAAGTCCTTAAACCATGGCGAAACATGGCATCGTTGGTAAAGGTGGAAGTTTCCACTTTAAAACTTCTTTTCTGAGTATTAAAAAGGTCACGAACATTGAAAGTAAGAGATAATCTTCTATTGAACATATCGTAACGTAAAGCAGTATTTACACCATAAGAAGCTTCAACATCGCCTTGGGTTGTTACTGAAGGACCCATATAATTTCCAGTGATTTGCCATTTCAAAGTTGGCAATATCGTAAAGCTAAGGTCTGCTTTCAAGTTATAATTATTGCTTGATTTATCTATAGTTCCTGAGCTTAATTCTCCTTCGATACGGTAATGATAATAGGAGCCACTGGTATTGAGTCGAAACCATTTGGTCAACTGCCAATTGAGCATCAGTTCCAAACCACTGCTATAATCATTGTTAATATTTTCGAAGTTTATATAAGTAATTCCTAAACTATCCATACTTTGAACTCTACTAATGAGATTTTCGGTTGCCCGATGGTAGGCTTCTAAAGAAATAAAGCTTGGTCCAAATGCTTTTTGATAGTTCAATTCATAACTGTTGGTGTACTCAGGTTGTAAATCGGGATTACCAATACGAATGGTATTGCTGGCCACGTACATCGGATTGGGAGTAAGTTCGCCACCACTGGGTCTTCGGATTCGACGACTATAACTTGCCATAACAGAATTTGTTTTCCCAATTTTCTGAGATAAATGCAAGGTAGGAAACCAATCCAATCGATTGATGGTTGAAGCTTTTGTTTCGGCAGAACTCTTGATATAGCGATCGGTATATTCACTTCTTAAGCCCAGCTGATAACCAAAATTCTTAAAAATATTACTATAAGTGGCATACCCGGAATAAATATCTCGATTAAAAACTTGATCACTATTGTAATTGGCTGACGATTTCCATTGTTGATTTAAAGTATCGTATTCTTCAAAATTGAAACTTGTGGTTTCACGATAGATTTTTGCTTGCAAACCCGCTTCGAACTTCCCGTCTTGTTTGATTTTTTTGGTATAATCCACGCGTGCCGTAAGTTCCTTATTCAACTCAGTCTCCACACTTTTCATCCATGATTTAGTATCAGAACTTGGAGCACTATTGATGGAGGTAAATTGGTCTAACTGATCCTCTATCCCTTGCGCATCTTCATATTTAAAAGAAACATAGGATTCGAGCATTTCATTTTTATTGAAATTATGATTCCACTGGGTACTTCCTTGAATATAAGTAGATACTGTTTCGCTTAAATTTTTACTTTCGTAAGTGGTGCTGTTAGTAGAAGGTTCAGTGTATTCAGACACATCACCAATAAAATCTTTACCTCTATAATTTTTACCTCCAGAAACCTCAAATTTAAAAAGATTTAAAGTATCCATATTGTAATCGATACCGCCCCTCAGGCTCAAATTACTGCGATCCCAATTGCGATCCACAATCTGATCACGATAAAACAAGGTATCTGAACTGTAGTTTACCAAAAATGATTCAGAGTATCCTGGAGAAGGGTTTTGGCGAAGGTCAGCACCCACAAAATAATTAATTTTATTTCGACGGACATTAAAAATTCCATTAAAACCGTAATTATCATATCTACCGGCAGTAAGCTCCACCATTCCACTATACCCCGGCATCAATTCTTCTTTGAGAATAACATTGATAATACCGGTCATCCCATCAGGGTCGAATTTAGCAGAAGGGTTGGTAATAATTTCAATGTTTTTAATGGAGCTACTTGGAATCTGTTCTAAAGCTTGTGTGCCTGTTAAAGCCGAAGGTTTTCCATTAATTAGCACCATAAAATTAGAGCTTCCCCTTAACTCCACATCGCCTTCAATATTGATAGTAATGGAGGGAACATTTTCGAGGGCTTCCACTGCGGATTTACCACTAGCATTCAAGTCCTTGCTTACATTCACCACTTTTCTATCAATTTTATAATCCACATAAGACTGATTGGCTACAATGTCCACGCCTTCAATTTGTGTGGTGGCAGGCTTAATTTTGACTTGACCCAATCGTAAAAACGGATTTGAGCTGGTGAGTTGAAGATTGCTTTTCATCAATCGTTCATATCCAATAAAGGTCACTAAAAGGTAATATTTGCCGGCATTGGCTTCGATAAAGAATTTACCCCCTTCATCGGTTATGGCTCCATTGACAAGCGAAGAATCGTTGCTTTTGTATAAGGCTACTGAAGCAAA
>DZDC01000047.1 GCA_022736595.1 Draconibacterium orientale
CTTAAATCTAAAACTGAAAATAAATAAAGGCTTGCATTTCGGAGCTGATGCTTTGATAAACGATGAAGGAAGCCGTGAAGAACAACAGGGCTTGAAGATAGAAATTCAAGGAAACAAACTTTTGTTCGTACCAATCTTTGAGTCGGTAAGGCAACCAATGAAATACAAATCCAATGGCCATTACAATCATCACAAATTTATAAGCCACCATCACTTGTGGCAATAAGCTCCACTGCTTCCACCAATCGGATTGGGCAAGATTACCCAAATCGCTTATTCCAGGCCACAAACGCACTATTTGTTGCAGCATTTCGTTCACAATCTGCATCGACTCAGCCCTGAAAAATACGCGCGTAAACGTAATAAAAGTAAAAGTAAGAGCAATTTTCCAACTCACGGCAATCCAACCTGTACGGTGTTCCCAAGGACTGATTTTGCGCCAATATTTGTACACCACCAAACCCAACCCATTAAGCCCTCCCCATAAAATAAACTGCCAACTGGCTCCGTGCCAAAGTCCACCCAATAGCATGGTCAACATCAGGTTGATATTGGTATTAACATTCCTCTTGAATCCTTCAGATCGGCGCATCAGCAAAGCCATCACCAAACCCCCAAGCACAAAAATGGGGAATACCCACCAATATCCAATAAGCAAAGTAATGAACAGCAGCAACAAAGTTAACATACTGTAACTGAACAAAGAACCTTGACGATTTCCTCCCATTGGAATGTAAAGATAATCTTTAAGCCACGCACTCAGCGACATATGCCAACGCTTCCAGAAATTGGCCACATTTTGGGCTTTATAGGGCGAATCAAAGTTTTGTGGTAACCTAAATCCCAACAATATTGCAACTCCTATTGCCATATCGGTATAACCCGAAAAATCGACATAAACCTGTAAGCTATAGCCAAAAAGTGCCAATAAATTCTCAATACCACCATAATGCAAAGGCGCGGCAAACACCCGATCTACAAAATTTACAGCTATGTAATCGCCGATGTAAACCTTCTTAACTAAGCCTTTGATAATCCAAAACAAAGCCACCCCAAAATCGGCTTTGGTTAGCTGATATTTTTGATACATCTGGGGAATAAATTGTGCAGCCCTCACAATGGGACCTGCCACCAATTGCGGGAAAAAGCTCACATAAAACCCAAAATCAATCATGTTGCGCACCGGTTTCAACTCGCCACGGTACACATCCACACTGTAGCTAATGGTTTGAAAAGTGTAAAATGAAATCCCCACCGGAAGCAAAATTTTATCCACCGAAAAATGAGTTCCTGTAGCTTCATTGGCCCATTGCGCCATAAAGTTAAACACCTCATATTGAGTTCCAAACATCTGATTGAAACTGCCCACAAAAAAGTAGGTGTACTTAAAATACACCAACAAACTCATATTGATAATAATGCTAAGCGAAATGAGGAGCCGCTTCATCATTACACTTCTCGAATCGTACACCCATTTGCCAATATAATAGTCGGTCAAGGTACTGAAAAGCAGTATAAAAAAGAAAAATCCGCTGGATTTGTAATAGAAAAATAAGCTCACCAAAAAGAGGTAACCCGTGCGAATACTGCGTTGAGAATCTTTATAAACCATTGAATAGCCCAAAAGCACAATACCAAAAAAGACCCAAAAATAAAGCCTCGTAAAGATCAATGGGGCATCGGGCTGATACAGAAAAATAGCTTCGAGGTAGGCTTTCCAATCCATCATTATTTCTTACTTAAGGTTTAACCACATCGGTGAAAAATTTTGAGGCCCCCTTTTCTAAATGGCTTCCAAAATCACGCACCAAAGCATCGAAAAGCAAATCGCCAAAAAGATAATATCCTTGTCGTGTAAAGTGCACACGATCGGCCTGTGCCAAGTGATACTTCTGCCATTTAACTATGCTATTGGAACCTCCCATTACTTCAAACTGATCCCAAACTGCGGCTTGGTGTTTGGCAGCAAGTTGATACATCAGTTGTTGCACTTCCACCCCATTTCTATTGAGATATCGCCTTCGCAAATAGCTATCGGTATTTGAAACAAAAAGAATGGCGGCCTGCGGATTGACCTCATACACCCATCGCACCAAGCTATCGTAGTTTTTAACAAAACGCACACCATCGAAATTGGGCCCGCTGGCATCATTGATTCCCAAAGCAAAAATAACCAAGTCGGGCTGCAAAACTTCCAACTCACTTTTAAAATATTTCGACCTCAAAAAAGAGGAAGTACTGGCGCCATTGATACCGATGTTGTGGTATATAAATCCAGGGTCATCGTTGCTGACGTTCATTCCAAAAAGCTGAAAAAAGTATTGATTGGTATCGGTCTTTTCAAAATACAAATCCAAACTATCCACCTTTCGATTTAAATAAACACGGCTCAACCCTTTAAAACTATCAGTTACAATACTATCTACCCAAGGGCTGCAACTCTTTATTTCAAACGACCGAGCATCGATGCTGTGAAAAATGCTAACCTGAGTGAACGAAAAATCGTGTTCCATATCCGAATCCATTATCAATGTTAGTGAAGCCGTGGTATCTATGGTGTAAGCACTGATGCCTCCAATACCGAAACTGCATTCCTTATTCCGCTCCACATTTCTACAACTTTCCCAGCTTCCCGAATAGCTAAAATAATAGCCATCAGGAGCATTGGTTTTGGCCAGTCGATAAGGGAAAACAAATCCTCTTCCGGCATTCATTTCGCCTTCAAAATTTTGAAAATGCTCTCTCACCCGCCCCGAAAAAAAATCGGCTTGAACATGCGACCCTCCGATGTGAACAATATTGATCTGACCTTGGCCTTGCTGCAGAAGCTGGGCCCATTTTTGATTGAAAAAATCGAAATTATTGATACTCTCAGCATGCTTTACCTTATTGCTATCGTATGCAATCATGGGGTAATAATCAATCGCAAAGGGATAGGCTTGCTGCCCAAAAGCTTCATCAGCGACTAAAGCCATCAACAGGAATAGAATCGCTTCGTATATCTTCAATATTCTCATCTATGGAAGCATTTCTATCATTAAGGCATTGTAAAACATATTGGAAACCAGTTTTGCGCCATTGGGAGTAAAGTGGGTGTAATCGGCTCCGGCCAAAGGTGGGGTAGCATTGACCCACGACGGCATGCTGTTGTGACCTCCCATGGCCGAGTACATATCCCAAAATGCAAATCCAGCTTTTAAACTGGCATTACGCAGTTCATTGCGCACCAACTCCAAAAAAGGATAACTCACAAAATCTTCTCCATCCTTGTACGACATATCCCCCGGCCCTACCACAATGACATACGCCTCTGGCCTAAGCTTTTTCAAAGTCATCAATTGACTGTAAAACCACCGGCCATAACTGTATGCCTCCGCCGAATCCTTCAAATAGGGCATCACATTACCTCCAAATTGAAGTATAAAAAGCTGCACATTTAAAGTGGAATATATTTCGCGTAATTGACTATGATTTACCCGATTAAAAATGGTTCCCGAGCTTCCTCTCATGGGTATATTATCCACCGCCACCCCTGAAGTACCATCGAGGCTTAGTGCATAAATATCGGGACTATCGTTCCCCGTAAACTGGAATTGAATCTGCTTTGAAGCCTCAGGTAAAACCATTTGATAGTGACGCATCTCCGTTCCAGATTGCAAAATAGTTGTGGCTACTTCAACGCCTTGGCTTAATATTTTTAGCTGTACATCGGAATGAGAGCGACCGTAAAAAAGCTGTACTTTTTGGAAACTCCGCACCGAGGCATATCCCTGCGCCGATTCGCTAAAATGAATGGTGGCTTCATAAGTTTGGCTGAGATTGAGTGCACTATCGTTTTGCAAAGGTGCAAAGCGCGAATAAGCCATTAGAGGACCAAAATCCTTATGCTTTACCAAAGGATCTACCTTTCCAAAATTGCTGTATCTACTCCAGTTCCCTACATTCAATTGTTTTAAACTGAGGTAACTATCATAAGGCTGTAAGGCTGGTAGAAGTCCAGGCCCCGAACCTCCAAATTTGTTTTGAAGCTTATTTCTCAAAAATCCGGTCATGCGGTCGCCTTCAATTTGACTGTCACCATAGTGCATAATGCGCACCATTTTCCCCCCTTGGCTCGAAGCTTTGAGTTTTTCAAAAAAGGCCATCAAACCAGCTTTATCTCCCTTTGGAAACTCTAAACGGTGAATTTGAGCTGCCAATACTGCAGCATCCACTTTAAAGGTATCCAATACCTTAACATTCTTTTCATCAATTATTTCAGTAATATCAGGCAAGGAATCGAAATTTGTGTTGGCCGTCACAAGGTTTGAAATATCTGCATATTCCTCAGTTTTCAATGAATACAATTCCTCAAAGTCAGGCATTTTAATGGTAAAATCCCCAATGTGAATGCCTTCAGTGGGCATAAGCCAAACAGAAAGAGCGAATAAAGCTCCCACCACCATAAAAAACCATAAGGTTTTAATGGGTTTTATCATTAACGTCGAATTTTGAGTTTTTGCCCTACTTGAATAGAGGTCGGGTCAGAAATATGATTCCATTTAAGAATATCCTCAGGGCTCACCCCTGAATATTTTTTGGAAATCTTATAGGGTGTATCTCCTGCTTTTACGGTATAAGTAGTCCAAGTTCCACTGCCCGAGCTTGATTTAGATCCATTTCCCGAACCACCTCCTTGTTTCAGACGTTGTTTTTCGGCACGCGACATATCGTCAATGCTGCGATAATAATTTTCTTTACTCTCAGGCACCATAACTTTGATCTTTTGATTCACCGCAAGTTTGCGTGGATCAACGCGATTCCAACTTTGCAAATCGTTCAAATTCACATCGTACCAATCGGCAATCATGCCCAAATTATCACCGGCTTTGATGTGATAATAAATCGGTACTTTGCTGTTAGAAACTTGTGAAGCAGTATTTTGTGCTGGAGCTACAACAATGGGATTGATGTTTGCTAATTCGGTAGCTGGGATGCGAATACTATCTTTGGAACTAAAAAGACTGTCCTCAAACTGGATAAAAGTCATCATCTTTCCTTTGGGCAAAACCAATGGATAAGCCACATTAAGCGCGGGAATTACATCCATTTTATATCTTGGATTGAGCAAACGTAGGCTATCGATGCTGATGTTTAACGTTTCACTCACCTTTTTAAAATAGAGTTGTCGCGAAACCTCAACGGTATCACCACTTAATGAAAAGGAATAGTTTGAAAGCGCGATGCTATTGGATTCTAAAAATCGATCAAACAAATAGGCTGCAGTTAAGGCTGGCACTATATCGCGGCCAAAATCGGGCAAGATAGGATAAAGCGCATAAAAATCTTGGTTATTGTTAAGGCGTCGGATGCTTTTATTGATGTTTGCTGGCCCACAGGCGTAAGCTCCAATGGCCAATTCCCAATTGGAATACAGTCGATGAAGTTGCATAATCTCGAAGATAGCTGCTCGTGAAGAACGATTAAGCTCCAGCCGGTCGTCCACATAGCTATCCACTTGAAGCCCTTCGCGTTTAGCCACCGAATAATTGAGCAGCCAAACCCCTTTACTTCCCGTTTTGCCTTGGCCCTTATGGTACATGGCGCTGAGGGCAAAAGGCATATAATGCAAACTTAAAGGTAACTTTTGCACTTGAAGCATCTGATCAAAAGCGGGAATCTGGTAATGCAACTTGGCCATGGCAAAACTGCTCTGATTGAAATGTTGAAGATAAAACTTAAGAATTTCTCCCACCCGAGCATCGTAACGTAAAGGTAAATCGGGATGTGAGCGCTCCAAAAGATCGATCCAATAGGCCTCTTGAAAATTATTGCGTGCTTCTACCACCATTTTAGGTGTAGTTATAGAGGTGCTTTTCGACTGAACAAAAAGGGAGTCGCTGTAAGAAAGCCATTGCTGAAAATAAAATTGATCAGAATTGTATGGATTATTTTGTGCGCTTTGAGACACCACACATAGAGGCATTCCCAAAATTAGTAAAAGTAAATAAATGTATTTCAATGCTTTATATTTTATCAAACAATTATACCTACGGTATAGGCAGAATTTGCAAATTTACATTTTACCTTGGAACAGAAACCACAAGTTTTCCCTAAATTTTCAAGGTCTTTCAGGAGCCTTTGAAACTTGTTGATGAAGCTTTTCGATGCTATTCCAAAGAATTTGAGAGGTAGTATCCCAACTAAAGTTCTTGACCCGTTCCAATCCTTTGGATATCAACTGTTCCCTAAGTTGAACGTCGTTCTCAATAAGGAACATGGCTTCGGCAATTTGCTGCGGTTGAGAAGGGTCAACCAGTAATGCGGCATCGCCAGCCACTTCAGGCATGGAGGTAACATTACTGGTAATTACTGCCGTTTGTGCTTTAAAAGCTTCCACTATGGGAATTCCAAAACCTTCAAAATAGCTCACATACACCAATGCAATGCCTGAGGCTACTATTTGGTTAAGTCGCTCCGGACTCTGATGTCCAAGAAAAACCACAGAATCTCTATACTTCATCTGCTCATAGCGCTCCTTGATGCTTGGAGTCCACCACATTTTATTGCCCACCACTACCAATTTGGTGTTATTGGGTTGTTTCATTTTATACAAATCAAAGGCTTTGAAAAGTCCTTCAAGATTTTTGCGAGGATGCAAAGCCCCCACAAAATAAAAGTAAGGCTGTCCGCCGGTTAACTCATTACGAACCTGACTCTGAGTTTCTTCGTCCATGGGGCTATAGCTTTCATTCACTCCATTATAAGCCACATCTATCTTTGAACTTTCAATTTTATATTGACGTTCAATATCCTTTTTAGAATATTCAGAAACCGTTACAATTCGACCCGCATGACGTGCAAATCGGGGCATAAAAAATTTAAGGTATTTAAGTACCAAGCTTGGCAAATGTTGTGGATAGTGCTCAAAATTTAAATCATGTACCACAGCAATAGAAGGAATTTTAGAACGTAAACTCACAAAACCATCGGTGGAAACAAATACATCGACCTTGTATTTTCGCAAAATACGTGGCAACATCATTTCAAACCAAATGATATAAAGAAGAGGGTGCCGAGCTTGAGGAAAAACCACCACAGGTTTTACGTTGGCGGCAAAAATAAATTCGGGATCATAAGCCCTATCAAACAAAAAAATAAACTGATGTTCAGGATGGGCTAAAACCATACGTTTCAAGCTCTCATGAGTAAACCAGCCGATTCCCTCGAGCTTATTCTTCAGCAATAATCTTGTATTTACAGCTACAACCAATTTAGTATTATTTTGCAAGGCGCAAAGATGCCAAAAAAAACGACTTCTTTCTAAGCTTTTTATTACTTAACTCAATCTTCACCCGCCAACATGCTTTTGAAAATTGCACCTATTTTGACCTGTGCAGGCTAAAAACTAATAATAAAACAACTCAACCTTTTGCTGATTTAATCGAGTGCGCGCCCATTCTTCAACTTTTATTCGTTCCTTTTTAGTGAGTCCATTTTTATCCAAATCCAAAATTAAAATATGGGTAAATAGTTCATCCTTAACTTCATTGCCATATACAAAACCCACTTGGTAGCTACATGACTTTACTTGAGGAAACAAAATTTGTAATTCATTAAGCAGCACCTTACCCATTTTTGATTGGTTATTCAAACTGTCGATAAAGTGGTTTTTAGCATTAATTTCCGATTCCAATTGTGCAACCTTTAAACCAAGTAGATACCTTTGCTTTATGTTTTCATCAAAACGGTTGAAATTCAACCCTTGCTCAATTTTAATATTTACATCGTTAAGATTAAATATTTTAGCATTTTTACGAATTCTAACTCTTTGCTCTTCATTGAATTTAAATCCTCCAAAAACCAAGTTTATTTCCTGCTTTTCGAAATCATAATCACTTTTTAAAAGAAAATTTTGTTCAAACGTACTCAGACTAGCAATGTATTTTTTGGCATTTTCGCTAAAGCGTTCCTTTTTAACCAAAGTATAACCAAAGAAAATACTAGGTACCAGCACCAAAAGAGTAACCAATGATACAGCAGAAGTCACCCGTTTTTTGGAATTGGAATTGAGCTCTTGATGGCTTGGAAATCGGAGAATTTGAGAAACAGTTACCGAGGCCAATGCAATAAAAACCGTATTGATGGTAAAAAGATAAATAGCCCCAAAGAAAAAATTGAGTTGTGCTGTGGCTAGTCCATAGCCGGCAGTACATAATGGTGGCATCAAGGCTGTGGCAATGGCTACCCCGGGTATAACATTTCCTTTGTTTTTTGAAGCTATCGCAATGACCCCAGCTAAGCCTCCAAAAAGAGCAATTAATACATCGTAAATGGTGGGAGAAGTGCGTGCTAACAATTCAGAATGAGCAGTACTTAATGGGCTCACCGTAAAATATACTGTGGAACTGACCAAGGAAACCAGCACCGCAAAACTGAAATTTTTGACACTCCGACGCATCAATGGGAAGTCATATACCGCTATGCTGTAGCCAATTCCATTGATGGGTCCCATCAGTGGAGAAATAAGCATTGCCCCTATAATTACGGCTGTGGAATTCATATTCAATCCCACCGATGCTAACAAAATGGCGAATATTAAAATCCAGAGGTTGGTTCCTTTAAAAACCACGCTCTTCACTAAGGCAGCATAAATGGTTTCATGATTGTCGAGCTCATATTGCAGGCTAAACGACTGTAAAATTTGATCTAAGATTTTTCTAAAATCCATACTAATTCTTTCTTAAAAATAAGATTCGTAACAAAATAACTGATAATGCACTTGCAATCACCGAGGCCATCAATACGCCAAACTTTGCTTTCATAAGAAGACCGGCATCTTCAAAAGCCAAATCACTAACAAACAAAGACATGGTAAACCCTATCGCTCCCAATAACCCAACTGCAGCAAGATGCTTAAACTTTAAACCATCAGGAATCTGAGCCCAGCCAGTGCGAATAAAAAGAAAGCTAAATCCAAAAATTCCAACAAATTTACCTAACAATAAGCCCAATATTACCCCCAAAGTTACAACTGAACTCATTAAGTCCATGATATTTCCTTCCAAGGTTACTCCTGCATTGCTCAATGCAAAAATAGGCATAATCAAAAAAGCCACAAAAGGATGTAGCGTATGCTCAAGACGTTGTAAAGGAGGAATCAAATCCTTCGACAAGCTTTTTATCTGACCAAGAATCTCTTCTTGCTCATGGGTTACCAACGGTATATCGTTGGGTTTGGCTGTCTGAAATTTAGAATAAAGCTTATTCAAATTATTTGAAAAAAAGTTCTCGCTAAATTTTGCCGATGCAGGAATGGTAAAAGCAGCCAAAACCCCTGCAATGGTAGCATGCACTCCAGACATCAAAAAGGCAGTCCAAAGACCTCCAATTCCAAAAATGCCATAAAACCAAGGATTTCGTACCCCCAAAGTATTGGCCGAAAAAAGAAACACTAAAAATGCAATGCCCGTGATAAGGCTTGCAAAGTCGATATGACTGGTGTAAAAAAAGGCGATAACCAATACCGCTCCCAAATCATCCACAATGGCTATGGCCGTGAGGAAAACTTTAAGCGACAGTGGAATGCGATTGCCAAAAAGATAAAGAATACCCAATGCAAAGGCAATATCAGTAGCCATGGGAATTCCCCAACCATTGGAAGCTTCGCCTGTGGGATTGAAAAGAAAAAAGATGAAAGCGGGAACCAACATTCCTCCAAGCGCGGCAACGATAGGTAAAATGGCTTGCTTCAACGATTTAAGCTCTCCATAAAGCATTTCACGCTTCAACTCAAGACCCACCACAAAAAAGAAAATGGCCATCAATCCATCGTTGATCCAATGGTGTAAACTTTTTGTTATCAGATGCCCTTCAAAACCCACCGTCAGTGTCTGATGCCAAAAATGATGATAGCCTCCCGACCAAGGTGAATTAGCTAAAATAAAAGCCACCAATGCCGATATAAAAAGCAGTATGCCGCTCGATTTACTACTAGAAATAAAATCATTGAATGGATTGGTGAGGTATTTACTCAGAAAATCGTCTTTTACATATGGAGTTTCCATTGGAAATAAAATTGAATTACACTTATTTTCAGTGCGAAAATACGCAATTATTTTTCACCAAAATGAAGAACTATACCATCCATAAGCTGTTAAAAACTCATAGCACCCCACCCGCATCAGAATACTTAAAAGCTCCCTGGTTTTTTTGAGTAATTTCTGTTTAATATATTACAAAAAAACACCATTTTTTTTTAAAAAATATCCTATTTTTGCAATTAACAATTGTTACTATCATGCGCTATTTTATACTTTTCTCTTTAATATTATTAAGCTACAGCTCCATTGCTCAGTGTGTTGACAGCTTATTTTTAGGTAACGATACCACCATTTGTCAAGGTCAAAATGTGACCTTAAGTGTTCCTCCGGGCTATACTTCGGTGTTGTGGAGCAATGGCAACAATTCAAATTCCATAACTGCACAAACCACAGGCAACTATTGGGTAAATGCTAAGCTCAATCAAAATAACAATTTGGTAATCAATGGAAACTTTAGCGCAGGTAATACCGGTTTTACAAGTGCCTATACCCTTGGAACTGGGGGTTCTTACGGATTGCTTTCCAACGAAGGCACTTATGCCATAAGTACCAATGCTTCCTTAACTCACAACAATTTTGCCGCCTGCACCGACCATACCACTGGAACTGGTAACTTCATGATTGTCAATGGATCTTCCGCCGTAAATCAAGTGATATGGAGCCAAACCATTACCGTGCAACCTTATACTTATTATAATTTCTCGGCTTGGTTTACCTCCGTAATTGCTTCTAATCCTGCCATTTTGAGTTTTAAAGTAAATAGCACGGTTCTAGGCTCCAACATCAATGTAAGTTCCACCGTTTGCAATTGGCAAAATTTCACCCAAGTATGGTATTCTGGAACGACCACATCGGCAAGTATTAGCATTTTAAATCAAAATACCGCCACCTCGGGTAACGATTTTGCCATCGACGACATCCGTTTTTCACCCTACTGTTTTTTCCGCGATACCATTCATATTGAAGTTATCCCCAATCCCATTGTTAATCTTGGCACCAATGCCCAACTATGCCAAGGCCAAAGCCTTACCCTAGATGCAGGGAATCCTGGTCTCGATTATCTTTGGCAAGATGGAAGCACTCAATCCACTTTTTCCACCAATACCGGTGGCACCTATTGGGTAGCCGTTACCGATAGCATTTGTACTACCACCGATAGCATTGATGTGACTGTAAATCCTGTTGCCAATCCAGACTTAGGCCCCGATACCATGATATGTGAAGGAAGCCAAATCACTTTGAATCCAGGACCAGGGCAACTTTATATTTGGAACAACAATACCTTTGATCCCCAACTTACTGTAAACCAAGGAGGAACATACAGTGTTACTGTGTATTTATCCATTAACAATCCCTGCGTAGGTATCGATAGCTTGGAAGTAACCTTGGTGTCCCAGCCTCACTTTGGCTCCGACACCTGCCTGAGAGAGAATGAACTTCCTTATCCACTTCAAGCCACACAACTTCCCAATATGGATTATTTATGGTCCAATGGCGCCACGACCAACTCCATTAACGTTAATGAATCGGGGATCTATTCCCTTACGGTAAATCCATTAGGCAAACCCTCTTGGAAATGCTCCGATGAAGTGGAGGTACTGGCCTTGCCCGCTGGTAGTTTTATCTATTCACAATTGCTCAATCCTGACCTAACTTTTCTAAAGGATCTGGGCTTTGGCGACCAAAGCATGTGCAACCATCAAGCCATGAAAAACCTTGGCCCTATCGTCCCATCCAATATGAACATAGTGTACCAATGGTATGAGGATGGTGCTTTGGTGAGCAATTTATCTAACTATATTCTTGCACAAAAAACTCCTGCCAACTATACCCTAAAGCTTGAGCTGGGCAATTTATGTTCCGATGAAATACAAGTGGAAGTCATCTCCTGTGAACTTGATATTCCCAATGTGATTACTCCCAATGGTGACCTCTCCAATGAGATGTTTTATATAAAAAATCTACCCGAAAGTTTTCCAAATTCAACCCTCATCATTTACAACCGCTGGGGAGCTAAAGTTTATTCTACGGAAAACTATCAGAACGATTGGACGGGTGCTGACCAAAGTGATGGCGTTTATTATTACGTATTAATTTTAAACGATGGACTTGAAACTACTTATAGAGGTACATTAACCATCCTTCGTAATTAGGTATCCGTTTTAACCTTTATGAAAACGAAAAAAGACAATTCAATTCTAGCACATTTTTTGATAACACTGATAATGCATTAAAAATAGTTCAAATTCGGCTAAGCTTCATTGAAATTTTTTATGCATATCGGCATTGACCATTGGAAAATATATTTTAGTTTGGAACAAAATATAATTACAATTGGTATAACTTTGTCCCTCGTAGTTTTAGCAGAATTTAAGTTAATTTATTTTTCCTTTTCAGGCTCCAAAACTTTAAAACATAGAAAATCATGAACCGAAATTCAATTTCCTTTTTAGGCGTTACGTTTCTTTTACTCCTGATGCAAATTACTGCTATTCAGGCACAAGTAAACACCATTGCCGATATTAGAGCTACCAGCATCGAAGCTTTTAAAACCAACAACACCGACAAGTTGATAGGATTGTTGAGCAACCCCGTTGAAATAAACCTCCCCAGCGAAGACAATACTTATTCCAAAGTTCAAGCTTCAGAGGTTTTGCGAAAGTTTATGAAAGCTAATCCTGCCAAAACTTTTACGGTCAAACAAAGCGGAAAAGCCAGTGGTGGCAACGAATTTACCATAGGAATCCTAACCACCACTTCGGGGACAAGCTATCAGGTGTACCTCTTCTTTTCTGTGGTAGGTGAAAAACCCTATCTTTCACTTATCGAATTTGAACAACTATGACCCTTAGTGAAATTATAAAATATACCTTGATTGAAGATGTGCAACAAGGCGATTTCAGCTCCCTGAGCACCATTCCGGCACAAGCCCAAAGCAAAGCCAAATGCATTATCAAAGAGTCGGGTATATTGGCTGGTATGGAAGTGGCACGCGAAGTTTTTCATCAAGTTGACCCCAACCTACAATTTGAGACTTTGCTCAATGACGGCTCACGAGTAAACCCTGGTGATATGGCTTTTAAAGTATCGGGTGCTGCTATTTCGATACTCACCGCTGAGCGTACTGCCCTCAATTTTATGCAGAGAATGAGTGGAATAGCTACCAAAACAGCACAATATGTTGCGCAGCTCCAAGGTACCCAAACCCGCTTGCTCGATACCCGAAAAACCACGCCTCTTCTTCGCCAACTCGAAAAACAAGCCGTGAAAATTGGGGGCGGCTACAACCACCGCTTTGGACTTTACGATATGATTATGATCAAGGACAACCATATCGATTTTGCAGGAGGAATTGCAAATGCCATTGATTCGTGCCAGCGTTACCTCAAACAAAACCATCTGCAACTCAAAATCGAAATTGAAGTTAGGAATTTTCAAGAACTGGATCAAGTGCTTCAAGTTGGTGGCATTCATCGCATTATGCTTGATAATTTCAAACCCGAAGACCTCAGAAAAGCGGTAGAAATCATTGGTGGAAAATTCGAAACCGAAGCATCGGGAGGTATTGTGCTTGAAACCATAAACACCTACGCCCGCACTGGGGTTGACTATATTTCGGTGGGAGCCCTAACCCATCATATCAAAAGTCTGGACATAAGCTTAGTAGCTGATTAAAACCACGCCCTTATGATAAAATTAATTATGAATTGGAAATGGGTTCAGTGGTTAATTCTTCAAGCCAAACATTTTAGTTTTATTGGTTTAGAAGACATACCAGTGTATCAGGTGTGGAAAATGTTTATTAAATCTCTCAATGAAGGAGTGCTGACCCAGCGCGCTGCTGCCATTAGTTTTAGCTTTTTTTTAGCCCTCTTTCCTACCATCATGGTTTTTTTTACCCTCATCCCTTACCTGCCCATTCAAGGATTTCAGCTGGAATTGATGGAAGTAATAAATATGATTTTGCCCGAAGCTACCAATGCGTGGATTGTTGGCATTATCAATGATATCATCACTCGAGAGCAAGGTGGAGTGCTTACGATAGGTTTTATTCTTACGTTATTTTTTGCCTCTGCTGGTTTCAAAAGCATACTGATTGCTTTTAACAGTTCGGTACATGAGGAGGACAAACCCATCGGATTCTTTCGTTTGCAGTGGGTATCTGTTGTGCTTTTGCTCACCTTTACTTTTACCTCAGTTATAACCATCTCAGCCATCATTTTCAACAACTTTATCCTTTCTTGGTTGTTTGACGAAGGGCTGCTCAAAGAAAGAGCCTTATATTACCTCATCCAAAGTGGCAACTGGTTATTGATATTGTCGATGGTGCAATTTATGATAGCCACACTCTATTATTTTGGAGGAAGGCACAAGGCCCGCTTCAAAATAATTTCGGCTGGGAGCACAGTATTCACAGTAGTAATGGTGCTTTTGGTGGTACTTATTTTCGACTTCTACATCGACAATTTCAATAGTTACAATGTGCTTTACGGCTCCATTGGTACCTTACTCATTGTTTTGATGTGGATTTACATCATTTCCTACGTTTTGCTGTTGGGATTTGAAATCAATAGTAGCATTCAGGCCGCTAAACGGCAAAAGTTGGATCAAGAATTAGAAGACTTGATTAGCGACCTTTCTTAATGGTAAAGCTAAAGGTGGAACCTATTTCGGGGGTGCTACGCACATTGATGGTTTGCTGATGGGCTTCGAGAATGTGTTTTACAATGCTTAGGCCCAAACCTGTACCCCCTTGGTCGGAGCTGCGTGCCTTATCAACACGGTAAAACCGATCGAAAATGTGAGGCAAATGCTCTGTCGCAATGCCCATTCCATTATCACTAACTTCCACTAATATGTTTTCGTCCATATCGTAAAAGCTGATTTTGATGTATGCATTTTGGTTAGAACCAATGTATTTTGCTGCATTATCAATCAGATTCACAAAAACTTGGCGAATTTTATCGCGATCGCCATGAACCATAATAGGAAGTTGGTGCATTCCCTTGGCCAAAAAAAGATGGATTCTTTTTTTGTGAGCCTTGTCTTCCAACATTTCTATTACTTCTTTACTCAGTTCAACAAGGTTGAAATTGATCAAATTCATCTCAATTCGACCCGCTTCAATATTTGAAATGGTTTCTAAATCCTTAACGATATTGATCATCCGCTCTACAGACCGAGCTGTTTTTTCAAGGTAGGCCATGTTGATTTTTGAGTCGTAAAGACCCCCATCGAGCAAGGTATCAACGTAACCTTGAATATTGAAAATGGGAGTTTTGAGCTCATGGGAAACGTTCCCAACAAACTCGCGGCGGTATTGAGCCATTTCTTTCAAGTGCTGAATTTCGGCAGTTTGATTAAAGGCCCATTCCTGTACCTCCCGATTTACATTTTCAAAAAGGTCTCCGGGTTGGGTCAACTCGGATTCGTTGTACGATATACCCCTTTTCAACCGGTGAATGGTTTTATAAATCAGTTTGATTTTTTTATAAATGAATGATTCGAGGGTGTGGAAAATAATAAAGTAGGTAAAGATGGTGGTAGTGAACATCCCCAAAGGGAAAACTAGCCATCCCATTTCGGAATATAGCTGACCAAAAACAAACAGAATTAAGAGATTGATTACTAAAATGCTTACCGTGGTTTGCAAGGTAAGCTTTACGGGAGTAGAAGATTTCCTCATTCCTTATCGCTAAATTTATAACCAACCCCCTTGATGGTTTTAATGCGGTTGAGCTGCAGTTTGTCTCTAATCTTACGAATATGGACGTCAATGGTTCGGTCGCCCACCACCACATCGTTACCCCAAACTTTATCGAGAATTTCTTCACGACTGAATACTTTTCCGGGCTTGGAGGTTAAAAGACGTAACAGTTCAAATTCTTTACGAGGAAGCACCACTTCTTGATTGTTGCGTACCACCAAATAGCGTTCGGTATCGATAATCAAATTCTTGAAAACACTAGTGCTGCTCGATTGTGGTGCTTTATTTTTCTCAACCCTGCGGAGCAAGGCGTTGATACGGCTAATGAGAACGCGAGGCTTCACAGGTTTAGAAACAAAATCGTCGGCCCCAGCTTCAAAACCTGCAATTTGCGTAAAGTCTTCGCTACGAGCTGTTAAGAAAACCTTAATGGTGTTTTTAAGACTTTCAATTTTGTTCAATTCGATGCATGCTTCAATGCCATCCATCACTGGCATCATAATATCAAGCACAATAAGGTCGGGAATAATGGCTTTCGCCTTTTCTATGGCTTCGACACCATTATGTGCGGTATGCACCTCAAAACCTTCTTTATTTAGATTGTACCCTAAAAACTCAAGAATATCGGGTTCGTCGTCAACCAGTAGGATTCTATAAGAGTTCGATTCATTTTCCATTGTTTCAGATTTTAGATATTCTGTTTGCAAAAGTAGCGTGTTTAAGACTTCACTCCAAAAGTAAATCATTTAATAACAATTTTATAATATTTTATGAATTTGTTAAGAGCCGTGACTCAAAAGTGCATTTTTGATAACACTTAAATAACGCTGAAAAACGGGGTGGAAATTATAAATCGCATCATGCTCCTAACTTCCAAAAAACTAGCGCAATACTGATGTGACTCTCCAGATAGTCCAATTTCATGTGATCCTTTTATTTTTTTACATAAGGCTACATGGAATTTATAGGACTGCTCAATTATCATAGCTAAAGCTGCTTTTTGATAGTAATTCCCAATGGCTTATAAAAAAATTTGGCTGTATTCTAAAACAAGATAGATAATATCTATAATATAGATTATCAGCTATATAGATGTTAATGTTGTTGTTACATTCATTTAAGAGGGATTCTAAAAATTAGATTTTTTGAGGCGGACAAGATTTTAAAACCGGAGTTTACTATTGTAAATGTCCCGATAGATATCGGGATTAAAATCGAAGTCCAACGAAGAAAAAGCAATTTTTAGAACTCCCGTTAACTATATTTTTTAGGTTATATTATCATTATGGACTTACTAAAAGTTTGAGATTCCTCGCTGCTTCCGTTCGATTGCTATAGGAACTCAAGAATACTTCCTCAAGATTTAGATTCCTCGCTGCGCTCGGAATCTTTAGCTGAAAATATCAATTTAAGTTAGTCGAAGTACAGGCTTAAATTATATGACTATTAATACACAAATCATTACAATTACCTAAAATTTAGTGTTTTACGTAGTTATCTATTCTATCTTAGATTACAGCCTAAAATTTTAGGGGGTTATCTTCTCCGGTTTTCTCTGAATAACTTTATGCTTTTTTGCTAATTTTTTGAACATTTGCAAATCTACAAACAGTATTAATCTTGC
>DZDC01000178.1 GCA_022736595.1 Draconibacterium orientale
TGAATCGAGTGAGAATTAGATGTATCTTTGCAAACTTTTATTAATGACTTAAACCTATGATTAATATAACATTTCCCGACCAGTCAGTGCGCCAGTTTGAAAACGGCATCACTGCTATGGAAATAGCTAAAAGTATTAGCGAAGGACTCGCTCGTAATGTGCTTTCCGCAAAATTTAATGGTCTTGTAATTGACTCTTTTAAACCCATCGATAGTGATGGTACTTTGCAGCTTCTAACTTGGAACGACCCTGAAGGCAAAGCCACCTTTTGGCATTCCTCGGCTCACTTGATGGCTGAGGCCATTGAGTCTCTTTATCCAGGTACCAAATTTGGTATTGGACCCGACATCGAAAACGGTTTTTATTACGATATCGATTTGGGAGAAAAGAGCATCACTCTGGAAGATTTAACCAAAATCGAACAAAAGATGTTGGAGTTGGCTTCGCAGAATCAAAGTTTTGTGAGAAGCGAAATCTCTAAAGAAGAAGCCCTTAAAACTTTTACCCAAAAAGGGGATGAATATAAATTGGAGCTCATTGATGGTTTGGAAGATGGAAAAATTTCCTTTTATCATTGTGGTGCTTTTACCGATTTGTGTCGTGGACCTCACTTGCCCAATACAGGCCATATTAAAGCCATCAAGCTGTTAAGCATTGCCGGTGCTTATTGGCGAGGCGACGAAAAGCGCAAGCAACTCACCCGTATTTACGGTATCACTTTCCCCAAAAAGAAAGAGCTGGACGAGTATTTGGTCTTGCTTGAGGAAGCCAAAAAACGCGATCATCGTAAGATTGGCAGGGAACTGGAACTTTTTACCTTCTCGCAACGCGTTGGACAGGGCTTGCCTTTGTGGTTACCTAAAGGAGCTCAGTTGCGCGAACGTCTTGAAAATTACCTCAAAAGAGTACAAAAAGATGCAGGTTACGAATCTGTAATCACCCCACATATTGGATCTAAAGAATTGTATGTTACCTCTGGTCATTATGCCAAATACGGACAAGATTCTTTTAGACCCATCACCACCCCTTATGAAGGCGAAGAGTTTCTTTTGAAACCCATGAATTGCCCTCACCATTGCGAAATATATAAATTTAAACCTCACTCATACAAAGAGTTGCCCATTCGATTGGCAGAGTTTGGAACGGTTTACCGTTACGAGCAAAGTGGAGAATTGCATGGCTTGACCCGCGTAAGAGGATTTACTCAAGACGACGCCCATATTTTCTGCCGTCCCGACCAAGTGAAAGATGAGTTTAAAGGCGTTATAAAAATTGTACTTCAAATATTTAGAGCTCTAGAGTTTAAAAATTTCATTACCCAAATCTCCATTCGCGATCCAAAAAATCCTGAAAAATATATTGGAAGTGAAGAAAACTGGCAACGTGCTGAACAATCGATTATTGAAGTGGCTCAAGAAACAGGGCTTGACTATATTATCGAAGAAGGAGAAGCCGCTTTTTATGGACCAAAAATGGACTTTATGGTACGCGATGCCATCGGTCGTAAATGGCAATTGGGAACCATTCAAGTTGACTATAACCTTCCCGAACGTTTTGAATTAGAATACATTGGCGATGACAATCAGAAGCATCGACCAGTAATGATACACCGTGCGCCTTTTGGAAGTATGGAGCGTTTTGTGGCCGTGCTTATTGAGCATACTGCGGGTAAATTTCCGCTTTGGCTCACCCCCGAACAGGTTAGAATTCTGCCTATCAGCGAAAAATATCACGAATATGCAGAAAAAGTTTTGACGGAATTAAAAAATTACGAAATTCGCGCCACAATTGACTATCGCAGCGAGAAGGCGGGTAGAAAGATTAGAGACGCTGAAATTCAGCGAGTTCCATACATGCTGGTCGTTGGAGAAAAGGAAGAAGAATCCCTTACTTTAAGCGTTCGTAAGCAGTCGGAAGGCGATAAAGGCGTTATGAGTATCGAAGAATTTGCTAAAAGCATTGATGAAGAAGTTCGTCAAGCTATGGTGCAATAATAATATTAACCAATATAGGAGGAATTAAAATAGAACAAAATCAAAATCGGAATTTTAGAGGTCGTAGGCCACCTGTAAAACCCAGTAATCCACACAGAATCAACGCTGAAATCACTGCAAGTACCGTACGTGTTGTAGGTGAAAATGTTGAAACAGGAATTTTAAGTCTTCGCGAAGCACTTCAGATTGCTAGCGATTTAGGATTAGATTTAGTTGAAATTTCTCCCACCGCCGTACCTCCGGTATGTCGTGTGGTTGATTATATGAAGTTTTTATACGAACTCAAGAGAAAACAAAAGGAAATTAAAGCCAAATCGGCTAAGGTGGTGCTTAAGGAAATACGCTTAGGACCCAATACCGACGATCACGATTTTAATTTCAAATTGAAGCATGCTCAGAAATTCCTTGCTGAAGGAGCCAAAGTGCGTGTGGATGTGTTCTTTAGAGGTCGTGCCATTGTGTACAAAGAGCAAGGAGAGATGATTTTATTGCGTTTTGCTCAAGAGCTTGAAGATTATGGTAAGGTTGAAAGTATGCCCAAGCTCGAAGGTAAAAGGATGATTATGATTGTATCTCCCAAATCGAATAAATAGGTTTTTTTTTATATTAATTAAATTTTGGACTAATGCCAAAGATGAAGTCAAAATCCAGTGCTAAAAAACGGTTCACTCTTACCGGTACTGGCAAAGTTAAGAGAAAGCACGCTTTCAAAAGTCACATTTTGACCAAGAAATCTACCAAACGGAAACGTAATCTTACTTACTCAGGTACGGTAGATAAAGCGGATGAAGCTAGAATCAAAAGATTATTAGCTTAATAGTTTACATTATTGTTTAACCATTGTTTACAGCCGAAAAAGTTTCTCCCATAGAGAACGCTGAAACAAAAAAAATCAAAGAAAATGCCCAGATCAGTAAATGCCGTAGCTTCAAGAGCCCGCAGAAAGAGATTAATGAAGTTGACCCGTGGTCAATTTGGACGCAGAAGTAACGTATGGACGGTTGCCAAGAACTCTTGGGAAAAAGGTCAAACCTATGCCTACCGCGACAGACGTGCTAAAAAACGTAACTTTAGAGCTTTATGGATCCAACGTATCAACGCTGGCGCTCGTATGTATGGAATGTCTTATTCCGTATTCATGGGTAAAATCCATGCTAAAGGTATCGACATCAACCGTAAAACCTTGGCCGACCTCGCGATGAACAATCCCGAAGCATTCAAAGCCATTGCAAGTGCGTTGAAATAGATTTCTACAGCCTTGAAAATAAAAAACCGTTCAATATTTTGAACGGTTTTTTTTTCGACCAAAAGTCAGCCTAGGGACAAAGATTTTGAATATTGGAGAATCCAATGAATCAAAATTCTACGAAAAATTGCATAATCCTATGATTTTTTAAGATAAGAGGTTACCTTTGCCCATTCAATTAAACCCGAATTAAGCATTAGCCAAAAGCTAATGCTTAATGACGAAAAAAATCAATTCCAAAAGAATTGTTTTGTCGACCCGAAGGGCAAATTACGCTAATGCTTAATTCGGGTTAAAATTAAGGGATGAAACGCTTGCAAAAGACCTTGCCCTTAGTGTAGAAAGACAAAATGAGTCTGTTAATTATCAATCATGTTATTAAGGTAAAATTTTAAACCCACTTAGTTTATGGATTCTCAAATTCAACGCCTTCAGGATGAAGTAAGCAGACTGCACGATCAGTTGAATCGTATGGAGTTTGATTTATTTAATCAAATTATTCCTTCTTTGTTTGGTAGCATTAATCAAAATTCTGAAGAATTTTT
>DZDC01000179.1 GCA_022736595.1 Draconibacterium orientale
CTAATGTGTGATTTGGGTTTAATTGATTAATATAGGTCTTTCAACCTTACACCACCTGTATTCGTCCAGCCCAAACGTTGCTGAAGGTTCCTATGGCATGGGCATCAACCCCAGCTTGTTGCATTTGCAGAATCATGGTATGAGCATCATTAGCTGCAACTGCAATCAGCAGCCCTCCACTGGTTTGCGCATCGCAAAGAATCAATTGCTGCAAGTCGCTCATGGAGGCAGGCCAATCCACCTCTTTGGCTACAAATTTTTGGTTATTGATGGTTCCACCTGGTATGTACCCAGCCAAGGCCAAAGTGTGGGCTTCGGGGATTACTTTAACCTTTTCCGATTCAAGCTGCACTCCCATTGAGGTGTTCAACACCATTTCGCGTAAGTGCCCCATGAGTCCAAAACCCGTAACATCAGTACAGGCATGCACTTGGTATTGAAGCATGATTTCAGCAGCGGTTTTGTTTAAAGTGCTCATCAATTTGGTCACGTAATCGTTAAGTTGTGCATCCACAGCACCCTTTTTTATGGCACTACTTATAATACCTACTCCAATGGACTTGGTCAATACCAAAACATCCCCTTCGTGGGCTCCTACATTTCTTAAAATCTTATCAGGATGTACTAATCCACTAACTACCATTCCATATTTGGGTTCATTATCTTGGATGGAATGTCCTCCTAAAATACTGATACCAGCTTCATCGGCTTTGCTTTGTGCGCCTTTAAGAATTTGCTCTAAAACCGAAAGAGGCAATCGCTTTTCAGGAAAACCCACAATATTTAAAGCAAAAATAGGTTTGGCACCCATGGCGTAAATATCGCTTAAAGCATTGGTGGCGGCTATGGCTCCAAAGTAAAAAGGATCATCAACGATGGGAGTGAAAAAATCAAGCGTTTTCACCAGAGCCAGGTCATTGGTAAGTTTATAGACGGCAGCATCATCGGAGGTTTCGGCACCAACCAGCACTTTTGGATCGGTGGAAATGGGGATATTTTTGAGTACTTCTTCCAAATCTTGGGGTTTCAATTTGCAGGCACAACCTCCACCAGAAGTATAATGAGTCAGTTTTACCACGCCATCAAAGGGGATAAAAACAGGCTTTTCTACCTCGTCAGAACTGAACCTTTTCACTGCTGTGATAAACGATTGAGAGGCTTTTTCAATGTCGGCTTGGGTGGTATGAATGCCTGTGCTAAAACGGAGAGTTCCCATGGCAATTTCCAAAGGGACCACCATCGCTTTGAGAACACTGGAAACCTCGATATCGTCGGTATGGCAGGCAGCTCCTGCTGATGCCGCAATATGATCCAATTCATCGAGCAAAAGGTTGGCCTCCACTTTAGGAATGCTTACTGAGGAAGTATTAGGCAAGCGCAAGGCTTTGGCACCATTAATCACCAACGACGGCAATTGTAACTTGAGTTTACTTTCAAAAAGATCGCGCATGGCGGCCATGTGTTGTTCGTTTTTTTCCAAATCGCGCAGGGCTACTTCAGCAGCTTTTCCCAAGCCCACAATTTCAAGTAGGTTTTCAGTACCCGCTCTTCGGTTGCGTTCATGGTTGGCCCCATGAATAAGTTTTTCGAGGACAATCCCCTTCTTAACATACAATGCCCCAATACCCTTAGGTCCATAAAATTTATGTGCGGCAATGCTGAGCATGTCCACGCCAAGGGCATCCACACGGGTTTCAATTTTTCCCACCGACTGAGCACCATCGCAATGGAAAGCAGCACCTGTAGCATGTGCCAAAGCGGCCAGTTGGGCTATGGGTTGAATTACACCTACTTCGTTGTTAGCGTGCATTATACTCACCAGAATGGTGTCGGGGCGTAAGGCTTTTTGCAGTGAACTAGGTTCCACCACCCCATCTTGGGTAACTGGCAACACCGTTACTTCAAATCCCTTTTGTGCCAGGTAGGCAAATACTTCGCTCACCGCAGGATGCTCAATGGCTGTGGTAATGAGGTGTTTTCCTTTATAGGCATTGGCAAAGGCATATCCCTTGATAGCGTAATTGTTGGACTCGCTACCACCAGAAGTGAAAATAATTTCTTCGGGAGCACAATTAAGCAAGGAAGCAAGCTGAACGCGAGCCTTTTCGATGGCCAATTTGCTTTGCACTCCATAAGCATGACTGCTGGAAGGATTTCCAAAATACAGATCAATAAAAGGTTTCATGGCTTCTGCCACTTCGGGATGTATGGGTGTAGTGGCGTTGTAATCGAGGTAAATGAGTTCGTTAGGCATGAAGATGGATTTTGGTTTTGTGAGTTAAATAAAGTGAGAGAAAGTTTGGGTTTTAAAAATTTGACTTTTGCGCCATTTCCAACACCAGTTGCGCTAAAGCAGCAGGGTTGTAAAGTTCGGTTTCGATATTGACCTTGGGCACATCAGCTCTACTCTGAATACCGTATTGGTAGGTTTTATCATAATAAAAAAGACTAATGTCGGCCACAGTTTTAAAGTCATCATGCTCCAAGGCTTCCAAAGCAGGATTCAGATTGTTGCCGCCAATACGCTTTTCGATGCGAAGCAAGGCTTGGCGAAGTAGTTCCTTGTCCAAGTTTGCATATTCGTCCAAGAGATGGCGGATGCGCAGTTCCTTGCTTTTATGAAGGATAAAGAGTGGAGCAGTGCGCATTCGTTGGAAGAGTTCATCTACAATACGAACGGCACCTATGGCTTTGCTTTCGTCTTCGAGCCAAAGCACTTCATCTTGACTTTGTTGAAGCCATTGGGCAGCAACATCGTTTTCAAATTGTTCGTTGGTGGGTTGTGCCTTCATTCCAATCTGTCCGTAAGAACTTCCACGGTGTTGAGCAATTTCCTCAATGTCGATAAACTGGGCTCCAAGCTTATGCATTTCTTTGAGTACGTAGGTTTTGTTGCTTCCGGTCATTCCACCTAAAATGTAGATTTTTTGGGGTCTTAAGAAAGTTCCTCGGATGTATGCGCGGTATGCTTTGTAACCACCCACCAAAGTGTGGGCGGTAAGCCCGGCGGTATTGAGCAACCAAGCCATGCTACCTGAGCGCATTCCTCCACGCCAGCAATGCACTAGAACTTGTTTTTGATAAGCCAAAGATTTGGCTTCCACAACAAAGGATGCCATTTTTGGTCCCACAATTTTAAGTCCTTCTAAAACCGCTTCCTCCTTACCCACTTTCTTATAAATGGTACCAACCACAGCTCTTTCTCCGTTGGTAAAGAGCGGTAAATTGTGCGCTCCAGGGATATGTCCTTGAGCAAATTCAGCAGGCGTGCGCACGTCTAAAATGGGCAATTCTTTTGCAAGATTAAGAAAATCTGAGGGTTGAAGTTGCATAAATTGGGCTGTATTTAGTAATTACCTTAGGTCAACATTTAATATTAAAATTGGGATTTAACAGGGTTTTATCGCTTTTCAAAAAATACTTTACCGATTAAAAGAATTAAGAATAAAGGCAAAACCCAGTACCAATAGTGCGAAACTAATTCAAATCGAGACATAGAAAAAGAACTTTGGGTTTTTATTAGCAATAGTATCAGCATGACTAAAACCGTTATTGCAGCCATAACTAAAAAAGTAGCTGGACTGCTAATATTCGATGCCTAAATTTATGCCATCTCCTTGCCATAGTTATTTGAATAATAGACAAATACATTTATATTTTCAATCGAAAAGCCTTTATCCATCAGAGTTACGAACAATAGCTCTGCAAAGCTAATAAATATTAGTGCAACTGACTTTGAAATAATCCATCCTTTGCAGATTATAAATCGAT
>DZDC01000048.1:0-7873 GCA_022736595.1 Draconibacterium orientale
AGAAAATAAATACCATTTGCTAAGGTTGATACGTCAATTTTTTTACAATCATCGGTTAACATAAGGTTGTTTTGCGATTTTATAACCTGACCCAAAGAATTCAAAATTTCAATACTGAATGAGCTTTCAGAGGTTGAATTAAAAGAAAAGTACAACTGGTTAGAAACAGGATTGGGGAAAAGGCTGAGTTGGTTTTTGGGTTCCAATTCTTCGAGGCCAACCGTTTGCACATATTCAATAGAGTAAGCAATACCCTCAAGTACAGCGAGATTGCCAATATATTCGAGTCCCCAGCTTTGTTGAAATGTAACAACTGTAGTATCACATTCCACACTTACATAGTACGTACCAGCATCTAAGTTGTTTATATTTAAAGTTTTATAAGTATTAACAGAAAGGTCGGAATAAAGGGCATTGCTTTGGAAAGCATAAGCATTTTTATTGACATAGACATTTAAGTGATACCCTGCTTGAGCGTTGAGGGTAAGTGAAATTTGGCTATTGTTTTGAGGCACCTCTATTTTAAAGTGATGGTATTGATGGTCTCCAATTTTGGTATGAAGTGGATCTTGATCGACGGTGGATTTATTCATAATCATAGGCACGCCATTATTTAAAACTGATTTTATTTTCAGGTTGCCTGTTCCTTGCATCGCATATTGCAAAATAGCTTTCATTAGGTCGAGTCGTTCTCCACTATACGCATTTTCGGGATGGGAACCAATAGCCACAATGCGTCCCGAAGCGATGTTCTTTTTATATGCCCAACAGCTGGCTTTATTGTCCATGTGATGTCCGGGATAATCATAGCGCAACAAAATTTCGGTTTGTGCTGGAAAATCTAAATCTTCTCTGGCATAACATCCCCCATCGTGATATACATTGCTAATATACTGATCGCCACCATAATTATAAAATTGGAGTAAGGGCGAATTTGGAGTAACAAAATGCCCTGTATAAATATCTAATTTTCCGGTGGTTTTTGTACGTCCGGGCCAAATATGGTAATAAGGCTCGTGGGTTCCAGTATTTTGATAGCTTATGGAAGTTAAGAAAGCTCCTGCGCATGACCCTGAATAACTGCCGCCATTTCCATAGAAAGTGCGTAAGGTTTCTCGCCCTGCCGAATCCAACGAATTGCCGTGATCCGTGGCCGAACCTCCATTGGTATAGATTATTCTGAATCGAGGTGATCCATCAGGGTAAAGCAAAGCTCCATTGTAATCTATTGCAGAACTTACCATTTTCTGGTTTTGAATGGATTCAGTTTCAGTGGCAAGGTACTCCATCGATATATTTAGTGAATCCACGGCGGTCATTGAAGTTTTACTATACAAACCCACGCCTCCATCCATAAATAGATCTTTATAATACCCCTCCGTGCCTATTTGAGCAAAGAGTGGAGAATGGTTAAAGTAGAGAAGAAGAAGAATTAAAAAATGTAAGCTTTTAGCCATGTTAGTTTAAAGGGTTGAGTCGAGTAAATACCTAAGATTTGCAATGTAGCAAGACGCTTCTTAATTGGGGATAACCCTATTTTAATTTTCATGCCACAATTAGGCAACGAAGTCGAATGAAATGCCTTAAGTTCATAATTAATGCGCTGCAGTAGCCATGGCTACCACGCTCACACGGATGCCAGGCACTTGCTTTAGTGTTTGAACGCAAGCTTCGATGGTGCTACCCGTGGTTATCACATCATCCACGAGCAAAACATGCTGATTTTCGAGTTTGGGGATATCATTTACTACAAAAATCTCACTTACGTTTTTGTAGCGTTCCCATCGGCTTTTACGGGTTTGGGTGGTGGTGTGCACGGCTCTTACCAGATTTTGAGCATCCAAAACAGCGGTCATACTTTTGGCCAGACCTTTACCAAATTCCTCACTTTGATTAAACCCTCTATGCCGTTGGCGCTTGGGATGCAAAGGTACTGGAATAATGTAACTTATATCGGCAAAATCGGGGCTTATGCTCAGTTCAACACCGTATTTTTCGCCCACAAAATGGCCAATCTCACGAAACCCTTTGTATTTAAAATTATGAATTAAGTGCTGCACTTTCCCACTTTTCAAATAGCGATAATAGGCCGCAGCACGAAATACCTCGCACCTTCCCCAAAATAATACCTCCACAGGATTTTCTTTATGATGATGAAAATGCGTTTGTGGTAAATGAGCCTCACAATAGCTACACAATACAGGTTCAAAGCGCATCAGTTGTCGCTCGCATGACATACATAATCGGGGATAAAACAAATCAGCAAGATAATTCCACCAGTGCATCATTGGGTTTATTTTAGCCCAAAAATAGGGTTTTTTATGAATGCAAAACTACTTTTGTTTTGAGCTAAATTAATCCTTGGCCATATGATATTATTTTATGCAGTCAGTCTTTAGGGAGTGAAAATTCAAAGTTTGACCTTTTGACCTTTCATAACTACCTAATCCTTCCTACCTGCTACTCCTTATTCACTCCTCCTCTTCACCTCATTCCCTCAGTGCAATTTCTACAGATGTCAATTTGTTTGCGGTCGCGACGAATTTGGGTTAAAAAGTTACGATAAGGCACCTTATTTTTTATTTGAGCTACCGTATCCTTATGCAAGTTGCCAAACCGATATTGGGCGTCTTTATCGAAGCAGCAAGGAACCCAATCGCCATCCCAAGTGACAACTGCGGTATTCCAAGAGCGGTGGCAATGGTTGGGCAATTTGCTTTTGATTTGGTAATTGCCCTCTTCATTTTTGGCGTATCTTGAAAACTCTTGCTTTGAAGGAATCAGGGGACTCCCCTGTTCGAAGCTATAGATTTGTGCAGTTTTTAAACTGAGTTGATCCACTTGCAAACTGCGGGCAAGGTTTTTAATTTCGTCTATTTGGTGCTCGTTGTGCCCAAAAACAATAAACTGAAGCTCAATCCACGGGCTGCTGCTCTTGGCTTTGCGTTTGGTTTCCACCATGGTTTTTATGTTTTGAATCACTCGGTCAAATTCACCATTACGGCGGTATAGGGTATAGGTGGCTTCATCGGTTCCATCCAACGAAATAATCAGTCGATCAAGGCCACTTTCAACCAATTTCATGGCCATTTCGGCATTCAAAAAGTGCCCATTGGTGGAGGTTGCCACCAATATTCGATGGTTTTTAATGTACTTCACCATCTCTGGAAATGCCTTGACTAATAAGGGTTCGCCTTGGAAATAAAATGTAACGTACATCAATTGACGGTGGAGTTGCTCCATAATTTTTTGGAGTGTTGCCATCTCAATTTGGCCTGTTGGGCGCGAAAATGCCCTCAAGCCCGAAGGACATTCCGGACATTGCAAATTGCAACTGGTGGTGGGTTCAATGCTGATGCTGATGGGTTTGCCCCAAGGTTGGAGGTTCTTAAAAATCAATCCCAAACGGTAGGAAATTTCGATCTGTATGAGATTGAGGATTCGCCTGAAAGTTAGAATTTTAAGGATTCGAAGAAACCAAAATAGCATCCGTGGCATGTATTGTTTTGTTTTTGATTTTTTTGTTGCTCTTGGTATCTTGTTGTAAACTGAGAAGCTTTTGTGCTATTGGTTTTCCTTTGAGGATTTTCTTTTGAAACGAAACTAAATATTTTTGGTAATTCGTCGAATAAAATCGGTCTCCGATAGGAAGCTTTGTGCCGTAATGCGCACGATGGTGTACATGGGTATGGCTGCAATCATTCCTAACGGACCAAACCAGGTGCCGGCAATTACAATCACCAAAAAGATTTCCAACGGATGGGCATTTACACTTTTTGAATAAATTAGGGGTTGCAATAGAAAATTGTCGATGAGATTGGCCACAGCGAAGATGCCCAATACCATCAATACAGCAATGTGAGCGTTGGGATTGGAGGTGCTGAGGGCGGTGACTAAGGTCAAAACACTTCCTATGGAAGCTCCAATGAGTGGCCCCAGGTAGGGAATAAGATTCAGCATCCCGCCAATAAAACCGATCAAAAGGGCATTGGGAATACCAAGCAGAAGTCCACCTATGCTTATCAATATCATCATGCTTCCCACTTCAATCATCAGCCCTATGAAGTAGCGGGTTAACAGCTTCTTAACTTTCAACAGAACCACTTGGGTTTTTTTGGAACTGTGTTCGGGCACAAAAAGTAGGATGATTTTTTGGAATAAACCCTCATCCCTAACAAAGAAAAAAGACATAAAAAGAATGGAAAACAAAGCCATAAAGACATTTCCGGAGGCACTAATCAACTCGTTTACTAGATTGCTAATCTGAATGTCTCCGGTGAAGCTCAACAATCGCGCATTGATCATTTGTTGAAGACTTTCGTTGGGATAGAGCAGGTGAAGGGCTTTAAGACTGTATTCAAATTCTTCGAGATATTGGCTTAGCGTTAGCGAAATATTTTGGTAGTTGATGCTCATAAAAGCATTGGCCTGCATCGAAATAATGGGCATCAATAGCAGCACGAAACCGATGATTACCATCAATATGGTGAGCATGGAAAGGGTTGCGCTGAGACCAAGGGGCAATCGACGACCCGCAATTTTAACTTTTCCAAGCAAATCCATAAGGGGTCGAGCCACCACTCCTATGATGGAAGCGATGATGATGAAAAAAACCAAGGTTGAAAACTTCCAAATAAAAAACACCAGTAAGGCAATGCCCACAATACGAAGGAGTAGCGCTTTATCGAGTACCATGTGTTGTATGTTGATGAATTTGATACGCACAAAAGTAATGAAAAATGATGGATACTCTCCATGGTAGAGATTCTCGAAAGCGATATCTACCTTTGGGTTGAATGAACCAAAATACGTTGGAAATTTAGGATCAAAAAAAAACCTCCACTAATGGAGGTTTTTTTGGGATTTTGAAAAAAATCAAAACCTTATTTTTTGCCTACTAAATTCAATTCTTGAATCAAATTATTGGCTCCGGCATATTTGTCGATAATCAAAAGTACGTAGCGAATATCAACATTGATGGTGCGTTGCAATTCGGGTTCAAAAGCGATATCGCCACTCATGGCTTCCCAGTTGCCATCGAAGGCCAATCCTATAAGCTCGCCCTTGCCATTGATCACCGGACTTCCGCTGTTACCACCGGTGATGTCGTTGTTGGAAAGGAAACATGTTTTCATTTGTTCGCCATCGCCGTAAATACCATAATCTTTGTTTTTCCATATTTCTTTCAATTTGGCAGGTACCACAAATTCGGGATTGTTGGCGTCTTCTTTTTGCATAATTCCGTCTAAGGTGGTGAAGTAGTTGTAATGCACTGCATCTTGAGGATAATAGTCCAAAACGTTGCCATAAGTTAAGCGCATGGTAAAGTTAGCATCGGGATAGAAATTTTTGTCTTGATCCATTTTGCGTAGCGCATCGATAAAGAGACGATTGCCAATGGCTAATTTTTCGTTCACATCCTTAGCAGCATCGTTGGTAGCCATATATTGGTTATAGAAGGCATTCATAGCTTGGAAAACTGGATCTTTTTCCAATCCTTTAGCAGTGGGTTTATCGAGGAAAGCTTTGTATTTTTCGGGTGAAGCAAACATGGTTTTAGCAAATACTTCGTCGGCATATTTAGCATAATTGCCTTTGTATTTTTTGCTGATGGCTTTCAAAAATTCAGGTTGTTGGTCGGCAGCCACTTCTGTAGCATACATTTCCATCATTTTAGCCCAAACTTTTTTGTCGGTGGGGAGGTTGTAATCTTTGTAAAAATTATCCAAGCCGCCTTTAATGGCAGCGACCATTTTATCAATTTTAGCTTGATCGGGCTTTTCGGCTTTAAGTTCGGTAAGCAAGCCACGAGTTTGGGCAGCCATACGAATCACTTCAGGACCGCTGGCAATGGTTTCGATAAAATACCATTTTGCGGTAGCGTAATTGTCCATGTATTTGTATGCATCTGAAATATTAACTAATGCTTTGCCATAGATTTCTTTACGGGCGGCATCAGCATCGATCCAAGCAGTGAGGCGTGCTTCCGTTTCACGTTTTTTGTCGGCAATTTTCAGACGTTGCAAACCACGGCTCATACCAATAAAGTTTTTCCAATAGTTTGAAACTCCTGCATATTTGCTGGCATATTGAATGCGCACTTTGGCATCAGCAGCCATATCCTCGGCATAGATGTCAAGTTTGGCACGACGAATTTTGATACGGGTAGGATACATCATTTTGAGGTTGTGCTCCACACCATAGCTGGTTAAATAGCGGTCGGTACTTCCTGGAAAACCCATAATCATGGCATAGTCGCCTTGGTTGATTCCAGCCACCGAAACAGGCAGAAAATGCTTGGGTTGCATGGGGATATTGTCTTTTGAATATTCAGCAGGACTTCCATCAGGAGCGGTGTAAACTCTGAAAAGGCTGAAGTCGCCGGTATGACGAGGCCACATCCAGTTGTCGGTGTCGCCACCAAATTTACCTATGCTTGAGGGAGGAGCACCCACTAAACGAACGTCTTTATAGGTTTGCATCACAAACATATAGTATTCATTTCCATTGAAAAAGGGTTTGATGCTGATGTCGTATTTACCGTTTTCACTGTTTTTTTCAGAAAGGGTTTTAATGGCAGCTCCAATGAGCTTGGCTCTTTCTTCTTCGTTAAGATCGTAGTTTACTCCGGTTAAAACTTCTTCGGTAACATCTTCGATACGAACCAAAAATTTAACAAAAAATCCAGGGTTAGCCAGTTCGTCTTCCTTTTTATAGGCCCAAAAACCATCGGTAAGATAGTCGTGGTCAACACTTGAATGTGATTGAATGGCACCATAACCGCAATGGTGGTTGGTTAAAATAAGGCCTTCTCCCGAAATAATCTCTCCGGTGCAGCCGTTGCCAAATTGTATGATGGCATCCTTAAGACTTGAATTATTAACGCTGTAAATTTCTTCAGCGGTAAGTTTTAGACCTGCCTTTTGCATGTCGGTGTAGTTGAGTCTATTTACTAAAAAGGGCAACCACATACCCTCGTCGGCTCTCAATTGCGACGGACTGAAAAAGCTCAGAGTCATCGCCATGGCCAACAGCATTATTTGTATGCTTTTTTTCATGATTTATTGGTGTTAAAAAAAATTGGTTATTGATTTAGATTGATTAGGTTTTACACGTATTGTTCGCCTTTTTCGATTCGGATATCGTTCACGATATTTCTAATTTTTTGCTCGTCTTCTTTGCGGCAAATGAGTAAGGCATTGTCTTTGGCAGCAACAATGTAGTTGTCGAGACCTTGTACCACCACTAGCTTTTTATCGGGCACGTTGATGATGCAATTTTTTGAATCGTAAGTCATTACATTCTTGCCTACAATGGCGTTGTTTTCTTCGTTTTTGCTTTTGTTTTCGAACAAGCTACCCCAGGTTCCTAGGTCACTCCAACCCAAATCGGCACCGTAAACATACACATTTTCAGCTTTTTCCATTACTCCATAATCGATACTGATGCTGGGGCATTGGTTGTAAACTTTTTGTATGAAGGCGTTTTCGTCGGGGCTGTCGTAGGTGGTTTGACCTTGGGCAAAGAGGTTTTTCACCTCGGGCAAATATCGCTCAAAAGCCTTTTGAATACTGGCCAAACTCCAAATAAAAATGCCGGCATTCCATAGAAAATCACCACTTTCGAGAAACTTTTGTGCAAGCTCAAGGATGGGTTTTTCGGTAAAAGTTTTTACCTTACGAATTTCGGTATTGCTGTACTGGGTGTTGACTTCTGAATATTGAATGTAACCGTATCCAGTATCGGGTCTATTGGGTTTGATTCCAATGGTGAGCAGCCAGTCGTTTTCACTCGCCGCTTGTAAGGCTTCGGTAAGTACTTTTTCAAACACCTCTTCTTTGAGGATGATGTGGTCAGAAGGAGCCACCACAAT
>DZDC01000048.1:7973-10511 GCA_022736595.1 Draconibacterium orientale
CTTTTTCAAACACCTCTTCTTTGAGGATGATGTGGTCAGAAGGAGCCACCACAATTCGCGCGTTAGGGTTGATATTTAATATCTTATGGTTGGCATAAGCAATGCAAGGAGCGGTGTTTTTACGCGAAGGTTCGCCAAGAATTTGCGCGTCGGTGAGCAAGGGAAGTTGTTCTTTCACCAAGGCACGATACTCTTCGGAGGTAACAACGTAAATATTTTGGGCAGGGCAAACACGTTGCATGCGTCGAAAAGTCTGTTGAATTAAGGTTTCTCCGGTTCCCAGAATATCAATGAATTGTTTGGGATGGGTGGTGGTGCTCATAGGCCAAAAGCGAGCTCCCACGCCTCCTGCCATGATAACGCAATAATTGTCGGTTAAATTACTCATAACAAATTTCTAGTTTTTACTTAAGGTACGACGAACTTCTTTTTGCTCGTAACCTTCGATAAGGTCACCTTCCTTAATATCGTTGAAATTATCAATGTTCAATCCGCATTCAAAGCCTTTTAAAACTTCTTTAGCATCGTCTTTGAAACGCTTAAGCGATCCCAGTCCGCCGGTGTAAACCACCACTCCATTGCGAATGATACGTACTTTGGTGTTTCGGGTAATTTTTCCATCCAATACCATACAACCTGCAATGGTTCCCACTTTCGATATCTTGAATACTTCGCGTATTTCAACACTACATAAAATTTCTTCTACCAAATCAGGTGAAAGCATACCTTCCATAGCCGATTTTATTTCGTCGATGGCGTTGTAGATAATGGAGTAGGTGCGGATATCAATTTGTTCGCGTTCAGCTATTTGACGAGCCGATAATGAAGGTCGTACTTGGAAAGCAACGATGATTGCATTGGAAGCGCTGGCCAACATCACGTCAGCCTCGTTAACCTGACCCACTGATTTTTGGATAATATTTACTTGAATTTCGCTGGTTGATAGTTTAATCAACGAATCGCTCAAGGCTTCTACCGAACCATCCACGTCACCTTTGATAATGATATTGAGTTCTTTGAAATCGCCCACAGCTAAGCGGCGTCCAATTTCGTCAAGGGTAATGTGTTTTTGAGTTCTAACTCCTTGTTCGCGTTGGAGTTGTTCGCGTTTAAGGGCGATGTTGCGGGCTTCTTTTTCGTCGGCCATTACTCTAAAAGAGTCGCCAGCTTGAGGGGCACTGCTTAAACCAAGTAAGAGCACTGGAACTGAAGGCCCAGCGGTTTTAACGGATTTGTTACGCTCGTTGTACATGGCTTTTACTTTACCAAAAGTAGTTCCAGCAAGTACCACATCTCCTATTTTTAGGGTTCCATTTTGCACTAGAATTTTGGAAACATATCCTTTTCCTTTGTCAAGGGAGGCTTCTAAAACCGTACCCATGGCCAAACGGTTGGGATTGGCTTTGAGGGCAAGCATTTCTGATTCGAGTACAATTTTTTCCATCAAGCTGTCCACGCCTTGACCGTGCTTGGCTGAGATGTCTTGCGACTGGTATTTTCCACCCCAATCTTCAACCAAATAGTTCAACTGGGCCAATGCTTCCTTGATTTTTTCAGGGTTAGCACCGGGCTTATCTATTTTGTTGATGGCAAAAATTATGGGCACTCCTGCTGCTTGAGCATGGCTGATGGCTTCTTTGGTTTGGGGCATCACCGAGTCGTCGGCAGCTACCACAATTACAGCGATGTCGGTGATCTTCGATCCGCGAGCACGCATGGCGGTAAAAGCTTCGTGACCAGGAGTATCGAGGAAAGTAATTTTTTGACCTCCATGAAGTTCCACTTCGTAAGCTCCAATGTGTTGGGTAATACCTCCAGCTTCTCCTGCAATAACGTTGGTTTTGCGGATGTAGTCGAGAAGCGATGTTTTTCCGTGATCCACGTGACCCATAACGGTAACAATAGGATTACGATTGGTTAAATCTTCTTCATTGTCGGCTTCCACCACATTTTCTTCTTCCACTTCTTTTACGCCCACAAATTCAACCTTGAAGCCAAATTCTTCGGCCACAATGCTAATGGTTTCAGCATCGATACGTTGGTTGATGCTTACAAACATACCCAAAGTCATACATACTTTTATAACTTCGGTAACGGAAACGCTCATCATATTGGCCAATTCGTTGGCCGTTACAAATTCGGTAACCTTAATGATGGATTTATTAGCCATGGCTTCTTCCATCTCACGCTGGGTATTCTGAGAAACAGCATCCCGCTTTTGACGACGGTATTTGGCGCCTTTGCTCTTGGTATTGTCGGTGAGACGGGCCAGAGTTTCTTTAATTTGTTTTGAAATATCTACGGTAGATACTTCGGGTTTGGCCTCAGGACGTTTTTTGTTTTTATTGAAATCCTTGTTGTTGTTCTGTTTGGCCTTATTTTGTTGGTTCTGTTGGTTAGGCTGATTAGGCTGATTAGGCTTATTTTGTTGATTCTGCTGATTCTGCTGATTCTGCTGATTGGGTTGATTCCGTTGATTTTGCTGATTTTGCTGATTAGTCCCTGCTTTTGGAGGTTCAGGGTTAATACGTTTGCGTT
>DZDC01000048.1:10611-17155 GCA_022736595.1 Draconibacterium orientale
TGATTTTGCTGATTAGTCCCTGCTTTTGGAGGTTCAGGGTTAATACGTTTGCGTTTGCGTTTGGCATCTTCTGCAGCTTTCTTGTTGCTATCGGCATTGGATGAACCCACAGGTGATTTTTTCTTTTCTAGTTTACGTGGATCAACCAATTCAATTTTACCCAAAATCTTAGGTCCTGTAAGGGTTTCGTATTTGGTTTCTCTAAAATTAATGGGAGCATCCTCGGTAGTTACTTTAGGAGTTTCTTGAGGGGCTACTTCCACAGTTTTAGGAGCTTCTTGCACGGGTTGTGGTGCAGGAGCAGGAGTGGCAGCGGGTTCAGGTCTAGCCTGTTGACGTTTGGCATGAGCTTCGTCTTCTCTTTGTTTTTTGGTTTTCTTATCTGGACGTGTTTTTTGATTGAGAGCATCGAGATCCATTCGTCCCAGTACTTTCACACCACCATTTTCTTCCAAATCAGCAGCATCAATTTGCTCGTATTGAATCGGAGTTTCAATCTTAGGGCTAGGTTTTTCTTCCGCAATAGATTGAGATGCTTCAACTACAGGTTTTGGGGTTTCCACCACAGGAGCTTCCACTTTAGTGGCTTCAACCACTGGAGTTTCTGCAACCACAGGAGTGGGAGCAGGAGCCTCAACGGGAGCCTCGGCAGTCTTTTTCTTGGGGTTAAGATCGTCAAGTTGTATTTTATCTACCAATTTTATCCCAGGCAACTCAGCCTTGACAGCAATGGTGGCAGCAGGTGCTGGGGTAGCAACAGGAGCTTTCTTTTCTTCATCTTCGATCTTTTTAACCTTGCGGTCTTTTTGTTCTTCGACAAGTTTATCCTTCTGCTCCTTTACAGTGCGCTCACTTTTAAAATTCTGCTCCAAGACCACAAACATCTCGGGAGATATGCGGGCGTTGGGATTGTTGTCAACGCTAAAGCCCTTTTTGGTCAGGAACTCAATAACGGTACTGGTACCAATATTAAATTCTCGAGCCACTTTACTTAGTCGTTGTTCTTTTACACTGTCTGACATATCTTACATTTAAGGGGTTGGGTTATCGCTTTAAAATACAATTTGTTGTGCTCAATCTTTAGGTTTTGATTATTCAAATTCAGCACGTAAAATTCGGAGAACTTCTTGAACCGTTTCTTCCTCAAGGTCGGTACGTTTTAGCAACTCAGTGTGGTCAAGTTCAAGAACGCTTCTGGCGGTATCGCAACCGATATTTTTAAATTCTTCGATGATCCACTGATCAATTTCATCTGAAAATTCTGTCAAATCCACATCATCCATTTCATCTTCGGTATCGCGGTAAACGTCAATTTCATAACCGGTAAGTTTACCAGCCAACTTGATGTTGTGTCCACCTTTACCGATGGCCAAGCTCACTTGGTCGGGCTTAAGAAACACATCAGCACGATTGGAGTCTTCGTGAATGGTGATGGAGGTAATTTTTGCTGGGCTTAACGACCTTTGAATATAAAGGCTGATGTTGGTGGTGTAATTGATAACATCGATGTTTTCGTTGCGCAATTCGCGAACGATACCGTGAATACGGCTTCCTTTCATCCCCACACAAGCTCCAACGGGATCGATGCGGTCGTCGTAAGATTCTACAGCTACTTTGGCTCTTTCGCCAGGTTCGCGAACGATGTTTTTAATGGTAATAAGGCCATCAAAAACTTCGGGTACTTCCGCTTCAAAAAGTCGCTCAAGGAAAATAGGGGAGGTCCGAGACAGAATGATTACGGGGTTGTTGTTGCGCATTTCTACTTTAAGTACCACCGCACGAATGGTGTCACCTTTGCGGAAAAAATCGCTGGGAATTTGTTCTGATTTAGGTAATACCAACTCAATATCTTCGTCGTCGAGAACTAAAATCTCTTTTTTCCAAATTTGGTAAACCTCACCAGTAATGACTTCACCAATGCGGTCTTTGTATTTTTTAAATTCATTATCACGTTCGTATTCCTGAATTTTAGCGGCAAGATTTTGGCGAATGGTAAGCACTTCGCGACGTCCGAAATCGGCAAGTTTAATCTCTTCCGAAACGTCTTCTCCCACTTCAAAATCGGGTTCAATCTTAATGGCCTCGGAATAAGCAATTTGGCGATTGGGATCTTCCACTGCGCCATCTTCCACCACTTCTCTAAAGTGCCATATTTCGAGGTCACCCTTATCGACATTTACAATGATGTCGAAGTTTTCGTCGGTACCAAATTTCTTTAAAAGCGTATTGCGAAATACCTCTTCCAAGATACGCATCATGGTAGGACGATTGATGTTTTTGAATTCTTTAAACTCAGCAAAGGATTCAACGAGACTTAAACTGTTCATTTTAATGTATTATTTAAAACTAATTACTGATTTCACTTCTTTAATTTGAGAATGGGCCACTTCTATTTGCGTTGGAAGACCCTCTTTGATTTGCTTTTTGGTAAGTGTCTGTTCCACTTTGATATTTTGGTCGGTGGCTTTAAGTAAAATTCCATTGATTTTGTCGCCTGCAAGTGTTTTTATTTCCACTTCTTTTCCAATATTCTTGGCAAACTGGCGGGGCAAAATGATGGGTTGAGAAAGCCCGTAGGAGCTCACTTCTAAACTAAAATCTTCCACTTCTCGGTCCAATTGATGCTCCACATTGCGACTCACCGAAATGCATTGGTCGATACTCACCCCTTGATCGCCATCGATCAAAATCTGAATGTGGTTGCTTTCGCTGATGTGAATGCTCACAATAAAAAGGTTGGTACCTTCAATACGTTCCTCTACAAATTTCTGAACCAGTTGTTTATCAATCATTTCACGCTTTTAAATTGTTAAAAAAAAGAGGGGACATGGTCCCCTCAATTCTCAAATCTCCTTTTGTTCGATGCCTAAGCATCCGGATAAGGTTTTCGGACTTACCCTTGTTGACCCACAAGGACTCGAACCTTGAATGTCTGAACCAAAATCAGATGTGTTACCATTACACCATGGGTCAATTTCCCCTTAAAAAGGGACTGCAAAAGTATAAATAATTTCAATTTCAAAAAAACATTTCAAAAAAAAATTTTAGAAACGATTTTTCACCTGCTTTATAACCTATTTTCGTTGGTACTAGCGCAGTTGAAAACCAATTAACGCCTACTTATACCTATTGAAATTGCGATGACTGGTCTCTCAAAAGTATATCTGATAAGTTTTTCCATATCTCTCCCCCTTTGTTTTGGAGCTGATAAGCTTCCTTCCAAAAGTAATATTAATGAGGTGGCAATGAAACGAATGAGGAACTTATTTCAAAATTCGGCAAGGATTCTTATGGAACAAGGCATATCATATAATGGTATTGTTCTGTATCTTTGCCCCCTTATTTAAATTATGTGAAATCGCTGGTATCTCTTTTTCTGCTTTTGGTTCTACTGGCTCCTTTGGCTGGCACCTATACTTGGTTGCATTATCGCAAAGCAGCGGTGCGCAAACAGGTGAAGCGTGAATTGAAGAAACATATTCCCAAAGAAGACCTTATTTTCTTTAAGTTTAGCAAAAAAGATTCTCAGGAAAAGCTTCAATGGAAACATAGCAAAGAATTTGAATATCAAGGGGAGATGTACGACGTGGTTCAAAAGGCTGAAAGCGGAGATAGCATTACCTACGAATGCTGGTGGGACCACGAAGAAACCCGATTAAATATGCAGTTAGCTCAACTGGTTCGTACTGCGTTTCAGAGCGATCCCATAAGCCAGAGGCAACAGAATAGACTCCTTTTTTATCTTCATCTGCCTTTTTTGAGCCCCATGGAAAAGATAGCTATTACTGCACCTTATAGAATTATCAAAATAGGTTTTATAGAACAACTTTTTAACCCCAAATCCTGCTTTGAAGTTGATTCCCCACCTCCTCAGATGATGAGTTAATTGGTTTTTCGCCTTACGGCAAAAACACTGAATTTTCAACGTCTTCTTATTCCAACTCCATTTCGATGTTATTAAAAATATTAAAAATGTTGGACTTTGATTTGAATTTGTCTGAATCCAATGGAATTGAAGGGTTTCTTTTTTAGTAAAGGGGATTTAGAACCCATCTAAACGTTAAATCAATTGTTTATGAATCAAAAAATCATACTTCTTTTTTTATTTTTAGTGGTCACTGTCGTAGCGAAAGCACAGATTTTAGTGCTTAAAGACGCTCAAACAGGAGTCCCTGTGGAATGGGTTACAGTTTTAAGTCAAAATCCCAAGGTCTATCAAAGTTCCAATGCAAAAGGAGAAGTGGATTTATCGACTTTTCAAGCTTCTAAAGAAATTATTTTTGCCCGCTTGGGTTACCAAACTCAAAAGCTTAGCTTCCAAGAACTTCAACAGCTGGGCTTTACGCTTCTTCTTACTCCTGATCAACTCAACCTCGATGAGGTGGTGGTTTCTGCCACCCGTTGGCATCAAACTTCTACACAATGTCTTGGCAAAGTGAGTAGTATCTCATTGAAACAAGTTGAGAATCTAAATCCGCAGACCACTGCCGACCTTTTGGGAACCAGTGGAAAAGTGTTTATTCAGAAAAGTCAGCAAGGAGGCGGAAGTCCCATGATTAGAGGTTTTGCCACCAATCGATTGCTCTATTCTGTGGATGGGGTTAGGATGAACACCGCCATATTCAGAGCTGGAAACATTCAGAATGTTATTTCATTAGATCCCTTTGCCATTGAGCAAACGGAAGTGCTTTTTGGCTCTTCTTCGGTAATGTATGGCAGCGATGCCATTGGTGGCGTTATGAGTTTTCAAACCCTTACACCTCAGTTGAGTCTTTCTGATAAAGCCCTGGTGAGTGGTAAAGCCAGCACTCGATATAGCTCAGCTAATAATGAATTTACAGGTCATTTTGATGTGAATTTGGGTTGGAAAAAGTGGGCGATTACAAGCAGTGTCAGTAGCTTCAATTTTGATCATTTACGACAAGGAAGTCACGGCCCTGACGATTATTTGAAAGCCTATTATGTGCAACGTTTTGATAGTGCTGACCATGTGATACAACAAAATGATCCGCTGTTGCAGGTGCCTACGGCCTATTCTCAAATCAATATGATGCAAAAAATCAGATTTAAACCCAATACCAATTGGGATTTTCAATACGGCTTTCACTATTCCAAGACCTCATCTTATGGACGTTACGATCGCCATGTAAGAATGAAAAACGATTTGCCACGTTATGCCGAATGGGATTACGGTCCGCAATTATGGAATATGCACCATTTTCAAATGGAATACCAATCCAAGAGGCTGCTTTTTGATCAAATGACCTTGCGATTGGCAAAACAGCATTTTGAAGAAAGTCGTATCGATCGCGATTTTAATAAGCTTATAAGGCATACGAAGCTTGAAAAGGTGGATGCTTATTCATTAAATCTGGATTTGAATAAAAGTTTGGGCAACCACAATTCTATCTCCTATGGTGCTGAATACGTGATTAATAATGTAAATTCTACGGGTGTTGATTACGGTATCAGCACTGCATTGGAAGTTGAGGCAGCTTCGCGCTATCCTGATTCTAGATGGCAAAGTGTGGCTCTTTTTCTGAACGATCAGCATCAGCTCAACGAAAAATGGCTCCTTCAAGCTGGCCTTCGATATAATCAATACCTCATGAATTCGGATTATGATACCACCTTTTATCCCTTTCCATTTACCGAATCTAACTATAACAAAGGTGCTTTGACGGGAAGTTTCGGTGCCGTATTTCGACCCAATAATAAATTGGTGATTAATGCTAATTTGTCCACTGCTTTTAGAGCTCCCAATGTGGATGATATGGGAAAAGTATTCGATTCGCAAGCAGGAAATGTGGTTGTTCCCAATCCATATCTCGAAGCGGAATATGCCTATAATGCCGACTTAGGTTTTACCAAAATTTGGGGGCAATGGTTAAAGCTGGATATGGCTTTTTACTATACCTACCTTAAAAATGCAATGGTGGTGCGCGATTACCAACTCAATGGCCTCGATAGCATGGTTTATGAAGGAAGCATGAGTAAAATTCAAGCCGTTCAAAATGCAGCCTTTGCAAAAGTCTATGGCATTCAATTTGGCGTGGACATAAAGCTGGGGGCCGGTTTTTCAGTTACTTCAGATTATAATTTTCAAAAGGGGATTGAGGAGTTAGACAATGCTACAACCAGTCCACTGAGGCATGCAGCTCCCGCTTTTGGAGTAACCCGATTTATCTATTCTAAAGAGGGTTTGATGTTACAATTGTATGCGAATTATCAAGCAGAGGTTAGCTATGAAAATTTAGCTGAAGAAGAGCGGGGCAAAGTTGAAATTTATGCCAAGGATGCATTAGGAAATCCGTACGCTCCCAGTTGGTACACTTTAAACTTTAAGGCAGCTTATCAAATCAACTCCATGTTTACCATAAGCGCAGGGATTGAAAACCTTACAGATCAGCGATATCGACCTTATAGCAGTGGGATGTCGGCAGCAGGTAGAAATTATGTAATGGCTTTAAATATGCATTTTTAAAATCCTTGATCTTAGTACATGACAAAAAGTTACAATAGATTTAAGATTCAACTATATTGT
>DZDC01000180.1 GCA_022736595.1 Draconibacterium orientale
TAACTCAGGGAATTTCAGTTGAAGAAAATGCCAACAATACTGATTTTGAGATCTCTCCCAATCCCACTTCGGGCAGGGTTTTCATTAAAACAGAGCGTCCTCAATACCTAAAAATATATAATTTATTGGGTGAATTAGTTTTTGAAACCACCATTGAATCAAGCATTTTCGCAGAGTTAGCCCCCTTACAAACAGGTATCTATCTTATGGAAATGAGTGATGAAAATGGCCATAGAAATAGGGTGAAGTTGGTAAAAAAATAAAAAATGGCGAATAGATTCACCTTTTTTTTGAAGGAATAGAGATAACCTCCACTTCAAAATGTTAATTGTAATTAAGAGCCTTCAATGGCTGTATTTTTTTTATAAATTCGCCCTCTGAAAAAATGGAATGCAAAGTTCCACGATTTTCATTCAAAACAACGAATTTTTAAATACACATTTACAACCTTATGGAATTATTCAAGAAGCTAAACAACGGGATTGGTTGGTTGGTATTTACCATTGCATCAGTGGTTTATATTATTACCAGCGAGCCCACTGCAAGCCTTTGGGATTGTGGCGAGTATATTGCAACGGCGTATAAACTACAAGTAGGTCACCCTCCAGGGGCACCATTTTTTCAATTAGTAGGTAAATTTTTTAGTCTGTTTGCCTCCGATACTTCTACTGTAGCTCGCATGATCAATACCATGTCGGCTTTGGCCAGCAGTTTCACCATTCTTTTCCTTTTCTGGTCTATAACCCACATGGCCCGCAAGATGGTGGCCAAAATAAACGAAAAGGATCCCAAAAACAAAGAAGGTTTTAGCATGGCGCAACTGATAGCCATTATTGGCAGCGGTGTTGTGGGTGCTTTAGCTTACACGTTTAGCGATTCGTTTTGGTTCTCAGCCGTTGAAGGTGAGGTTTATGCCATGAGTTCCTTCTTTACTGCCATCGTATTTTGGGCCATGCTCAAATGGGAAGATACCGACGAAGACAGTCTTGCAGCACGTTGGCTCATCCTTATCGCTTATTTGGTTGGATTAAGTATTGGAGTCCACCTCCTTAACTTACTTACCATCCCCGCTCTGGTTTACATTTATTATTTCAAAAAATATCCTACCACCACCAAAGGTATGATTTACAGTGGCGTAATTTCAATTATTCTTCTTGCAGTAATCATGTATGGCATCATTCCTTGGATTGTAATCTTGGCTGGAACCTTCGAGAAACTTGCCGTTAACAATTTTGGACTTCCCTTCCACAGTGGTACTATTTTATACTTTATTCTGTTGGTTGGAGCCATTGCTTACGGATTGTACTATACCATTCGCAAGAAAAAAGTGTTGGCCAATACCATTATTTTAGGATTAACTTTCCTCATCATTGGATACTCATCCTTCTTTATTCTTGTTATCCGCTCCAATGCCAATCCCCCCATCGACGAAAATAATCCGGAAGATGCCACCAGTATGCTGGCCTACCTCAATCGTGAACAATATGGAGATCGTCCGTTGATGTACGGGCCTTACTTTAGTGCGCCCATTAAAGAAGGTGCTGATTTTGAAGACAAATCTCCCGTTTTTACCAAATCATACTGTGTGGTAGAAAATGACCGTTTGGCTCACCCCAGTCGCATCCAATTGGGTGACCCAGGATTGATTCGTTTTTTCCAGTATAAAAATGAAGCTGAAGACTTTATTGCAAAAGCCAATAATCCTGCTTACAGCATCAAACAAGCCTATGTTTTAACCGACGAACGCAAGGGACGCGTACCCGTTTACGACGATCGTTTTCAAACCCTTTTCCCACGGATGTGGAGCAATCAACAACAAGCTCATATGGATGTTTACCGTCAGTATATGAGTAAAAATTCACGAAAAATTGCGGTTAATGAAAATGGAGAGCAAAAACTTCTTGAAGTACCTTCCTTCTCCGATAACATCCATTTCTTTTTAAGCTACCAAATTGGCCACATGTACCTCCGCTATTTCATGTGGAACTTTGTAGGTCGCCAAAACGATGTGCAAGGTCATGGCGAAAAAACCAATGGAAACTGGATTTCGGGCATTTCGACCATCGATAACGCTCGATTAGGAAACCAAGACCATTTGCCCATCGAACTTCAAGGGAATAAAGCACACAATACTTATTTCTTCCTCCCTCTTATTTTGGGATTGCTGGGATTTATTTTCCACACCAAAAACCATTATAAAGATAGTATTGTTGTGATCTCGCTTTTCATAATGACAGGATTGGCCATTGTGGTATATCTCAATCAATACCCTTACCAACCTCGTGAACGAGATTATGCTTTCGTTGCCTCGTTTTACGCATTTGCTATTTGGATTGGATTGGGAGTTTTAGCCTTGTACGAATGGTTGCGTAAATATGCCAACCCCAGTGTGGTAGCCACTGCGGTTACTGCTGCTACTTTTGTTGCTGTGCCTGTGCTTATGGCGCAACAAAACTGGGACGATCACGATCGCTCTGGCCGATACAATACGCTGAATATTGCAAAAAACTACCTCAACAGTTGTGCTCCCAATGCCATTCTCTTTACCAATGGCGATAACGATACTTTCCCCCTTTGGTACGCTCAAGAGGTGGAAGGCATCCGCACCGACATTAAAATTGTAAATCTCAGCCTTTTCAATACCGATTGGTATGTGGATCAAATGCGTCGTAAATCTTATGATGCAGAGCCCATTCCTTTGAATATCGAACGTCACCAGTACATCCAAGGTACCAACGATGTGGCTTACTTTATCGATAATCCAAACGTGGCTAAACCAGGTGAGTATTACAATCTTAAGGACATCATGAACTTCTATTTTAGCGACAACCAAAAAGCAAAATATACCCTTCGCGATGGTTCTAGGATGAGCTACTTCCCCACCAAAAATGTATTTTTGAATATAGATAAAGCCAAAGTGTTAGCCAATGGAACCGTGGCTGCAAAAGATTCTTCTCTTATCACTGATAAAGTGAGATGGAAAATCAACGAAAACTTGGTACAGAAAAACAATCTGATGATGATGGAAATGTTGGCTAGTTTCGATTGGAACCGCCCCGTTTATTTTGCCATCACCACCGGTAGCGATGCTTACCTCAATCTGATGGAATACTTCCAAATGGATGGTATGGCTTATCGCTTAGTTCCTATTCAAACCAAAGCCGAATACAACATTGGAAGTTATGGCCGTACCAATACCGACATCCTTTACGATCGATTGATGAATACTTTTAAATACGATGGTATCAACAATTCAAATTTGTATTTCGACGAGCACCACATGCGTAGCATTCGCAATTACCGTAGCAATTTTGCTCGATTGGCCAACGAATTGGTTCTGGAAGGCAAAAACGATTCTGCACTTAAAGTTATGGACTACTGCATGGAAGTATTGCCCGAAAAAACAGTGCCTTTCGACTTCTTTATGTTGCCCATTGCCGAGAATTATTTGAAGATTGGACAGAAAGAAAAAGGTAAAGAAATCGTAAAACGATTGGCATATATTTACAATCACAATTTAAGCTTCTATTACGAAGACACCAAGCCTGGCGAATACTTCAACGAAAAACGCAATGCCTTGTACATTCTTCAAGAATTGACACGCGTAGCCACTGCTTTCCAACTTACTGAGGAGCAGCAAATGTGTGATCAAACCTTTAAAACTTATTACCAACGTTTTGGAATAGAACAACAAACCAATCAATAGATTCGGTAAAAAATCAT
>DZDC01000181.1 GCA_022736595.1 Draconibacterium orientale
TGAGCCAAGCGCGAAGGGATAATATCACCTTCTGCAAACGGCTTGGGTGAGGGCTCTGCGCATTTGCTCTTCATTATCATACTCCATGGGATAGTGTTCGATACCGGCCTCCGTAAATTTGCTTCCACAAATAATAAATCCATTTCTTTTGTAAAAATTTACCGCATTTACCTGCGCATGCAAATAGATGCGCTGCCTCAAAGGCAATACTTCAGTGAGCATGTACCGCAATATTTTAAAACCCAATCCCCTATTGCGCTGTATGGCTCGTACGGCAAACCTTTCGAATTTAATGCCTTTTTCCGTGGGTCGATACCGTGCTGTGGCCTGGGTTTGTTGGTTCTCAAAAAGTAAAAAATGGGTCGATTCGGTTTCATACTCATGCTCCAATTCCGCAGGTACATTTTGTTCTTCTACAAATACTTCCATGCGAATTTGCATGGACTGCTGATGCAGCTCTGATTGGGTTGATTTGAATTTTATGATTTTAGTCATCATCATTTAAACTTGATTATAGGGCAATTGAATGCTAAAGGTGCTTCCTTGTCCCACTTGCGAACTGCAACCGATACTTCCACCACTTTCGCTTACAATGCTCTTAACAATTGCCAATCCTAACCCGGCTCCGCTTTTCTTGGTGGTAAATTTGGGTTCAAAAATTAGGGGAAGGAGCTCCGCGCTCATGCCACAACCATTGTCTGAAATATCGATGTTGATCCATCCCGATTGTATCCATACTTTAATCGAAATGTGGGCAATGGTGGGTGTGTCAACGGCTTGGGTGCTGTTTTTAATGAGATTGTTAAACAGTCTTATCCATTGATTTTTATCGAGCAAGACTTTTATTTCCGACTCTTGGCAAATCAATTGAATGTGAACGTTGGGATCGTTTTCATAGAGGTTGGTGGCTGCTTTTATTATTTGTAAAAGGTCTTCCATCCCTTTGTTGGCACTTGAAAATTGGGCAAAATCGGAAAAGGAATTGGCAATTTCGGTAAGTGCATCAATTTGTTCAAGCAGCGTTTGAGCCAGATTGGCCAGTTGCTTGGGATCAGGATTTTCTTGCCGCTGCATGTTCAGCATCAGGTATTGCACACTCAACTTCATGGGTGTGAGCGGATTCTTGATTTCGTGAGCCACTTGTTTTGCCATTTCGCGCCATGCCGATTCGCGTTCGCTTTGAGCCAGCTTTTGTGCACTTGCTTCCAATGCATCAATCATGTGGTTGTATTCCTGCACCAACATTTCTATTTCCTCTATTCCTTTCCAACTGATCTTGGACTGGGTGTTGCCTTCGCCCACCATTTGCAGATTTTTGCGCAGCAATTGCAAGGGACGGCTTACATAGCGACTCACCAACATGATCACCAAAATACTGAGCACAATAATCAAGGTGTACACATTAAAAAGGCTCATAATCAAACTCGACATTTCCGATTGGAGCACTTCTTCCCGTGCAAAATAAGGTAAATTGAGGTAGGCTACCACCTTTCCTTTACTATCGTGGAAGGGGGTATAGGCCGAGGAATACTGAAGTTTTCCTATGTTTTCTTTGCTAATGTACAGGCTGAGGTGCTGCTTCGATATTTTCTGAAAGGCTTCAGGATTCATTCTGTTGCTCAGCAGTGGATATTCAAACACCTCTTTACGTGTGGTGGCCATGAGTTTACCTTGGATGTCGTAAAGATTGATGTCGGTATCGAAAACCGAAGCAAATTTGAGTAATAACGTGTTGATGTATTCGATGCTTTGGTTTTGGATGCCATCGCTGCGGTTGATTTTTTGTTCAAATTCGATTCGTAGCGATTTGGCCAATGATTCAAGGCGATCGTAATTCTTATCGTAATTGAGTTTTTGGAAATACAATAAAGTGATAAAGGTAATTAGGGTAAAGGCCATCAAAATGACGCTGATCATGGCCAATTGTAATCGACCTGAGAAGTGAAGCAATACTTTTTTTAAATTATAACCTCCATTGAAAATACCAATGAAGATAACAAAAACGCCACTCATCAGCAGCAGCACCAAGCCAAAGGGGCTAATCAGTGCCAGCCAATTGGGATTGGATTTACTCAGGAGGTAGTAATTTTCTTTGTCTTTTTTCATCACCAAATGGTTGTAACCATTGAGCGAATAAAAGCTTAAATCTTTCCATTGGTTGAAGTTCCAATAGAGTTTTTCGGGATAATCAAAATCTCCAAATTGCTCCACACGTTCCTTATTCTGATAATGGGCTAGGCTGTAATCGGCAATTTTTTCGAAGGGGTCAAATCCTCGGGCGGTCAGCAGTCGTGTAAAGCCTTTGCGCTTGAGCTTACTGTTGATCTCTACATACATATTATAGGCTTCCAATATGCCATTGCGCTGGCCATAGAATCTGAAAATTCCTAAATAATTGACTTGCCCCAGTCCAAAATCAAGTCGGTAAAGATTTTTGTTGGAGGTTAAACTTCCATAATCGATTAAGTTTTTAAAGAAAAAACTATCGCACTGAAATTCTACGTTTTGAGGCTGAATGAGCAGTTTCATTTCCTTGCTACAGAGGGTGCTTTGCAAGTCGAAACGATCAAAAACCTCGTATTTCCTAAAATAATTTTGCTCTATGTATTCCGTAATGCTATCGTAGCGGAGCAGGCTGTCGTTGAAAGCGGCCAAAAGCAAGGTGTCGGTATATAGTTTTTTGGAAATTTCGTCGAAATAATATTCGGCCTGTGGGTCTTGGTTTACGGTTAGATTTTGGAGCAAAACCACCCTACGATCGTGCTCTTTAATCTCATTATAGTGGTGGAGCCAGAAGGTGAACAAAAGACTCATAGTAAATAAAAAGAGCATCACCAATCCCAGTTTTTGAAGTTTCAGTTGCCCCGGTTGGCGTGGATAAAAAATCACCAATACGCTAAACATCATAAGGCTAATCCAATCGTTTTGCGAAGTGAAGTACTGAATTAAGGCCAGCAGCAAAAGTGAAATTAAGGAGCCCCATAGCATCCATTTGCGGGCTTGATTTTTAAGGGTGAACAGAAAAATGATGCCATTGAAAAGATAAAAATAACTCAAAAAGTAAAGCGAAATGGCCAGCAATCCCAAGAGCGAAAATATGCTTAATGAGCTTATATGCAGTATATTGAATGATAAAGTGCTATGAAAGATTAGGTCGTGGCTAAACTGCCTTAACACCAAGAGCAAGGCGAAAGCCAAGAGCACAAATACCGATTGTAGGGAAATCCATTGCCAAGGTTTAAGCGTGCGAGTTGGGCGAAGGTTTTGCGAGTTGATCTGTTGTTCGAAGAAAAAAGTCACTCCCGCAAAAACCAAAAAAAGCAGCATTAAAGAATGGAGTGTAAAACTCCCCAAGCTGTTCAAAAGACTTCCACTGGCAAAGATGGAGGGATCAAACAATCGGCTATCGCCCAAGGGTCCCAAATGGATAAAAAGCCATTGCAAACTATATGCTGCCAGCACTAAAACCATTCCTAACGCAAAATTTAGGTTCGATTTTTTTTTCTGAATTTGCCATTTAAAAAGAGCCATCAGAAGTAAGGCAAAGGCCAGTATTTGTATCAAAAATAAGAGGGCAGCAGTCTTATCCTGAATAGTTCGGGTGGGTTTCCACACCATCGAAAACAGATAGTTTCCATTGAGGTCGTAGATGGC
>DZDC01000049.1:0-1360 GCA_022736595.1 Draconibacterium orientale
CAACAATATAGTTGAATCTTAAATCTATTGTAACTTTTTGTCATGTACTAAGATGTAAAACACAAAAAAAGGTTGCTCAATTAGTTTGAACAACCTTCGTAATATTTATAAAATTTACTTTTTTACCTCATGATACTCTTTGAAATTACTAATCTTTGTACTTGATTGGTTCCTTCGTAGATTTGGTTCAGTTTAACGTCGCGCATTACTTTTTCAACCAAATAGTCTTGAGAATAGCCATCACCTGCCATAATCTGAACGGCATCATTGGCCACTTTCATCGCAATATCAGAGGCATACAATTTAGCCATGGCTGAATACATGGAAGCTTTTTTATCTCCTTGATCAAATGCTACCGCAGCTTTCCAAACCAATGCTCTTGCGGCCTCAATGCTGGTGGCCATATCAGCGAGCATAAAGCCAATTACTTGTTGTTGCGCAATGGGTTTTCCAAACTGAATGCGGTTCGATGCCCAATCGCGGGCGGTTTCGTAAGCTACACGAGCTGCACCTAAAGCCAAGGATCCCACTCCATTACGGGTACGATCAAAGGTTTTCATGGCAATTAAAAATCCTTGACCCTCCGAACCCAAAAGATTACTTACGGGCACCTCTACATCATGGAAAATGATTTCGTTTTGAACCGAAGCTCTTTGTCCCATTTTGAGCATGTGAGGTTTCATCTCAATTCCAGGTGAATTGGTGGGTACCACAATGGCCGAAAGACTTCTGCTTCCTCGATCTGGATCGGTAAGTGCAAAAACCGTAAGGAATGTACTTACCTCTGCGTTGGTGATAAAACGCTTGTGACCATTAATAATGTATTTATCGCCTTTGCGAATAGCGGTTGACTTAATCCCTTGAACATCACTGCCGGCATTAGGCTCGGTAAGCGCATAAGCTGCAACGCCTTGCTCTTCATTAATTCTGCCATAAAAGCGCTTTTGTTGTTCTTCATTGGCGGCCAACAATAAAGGCGTTAATGCCAAGGTATTGGCCTCAATTCCAATTCCAATTCCAATACAGCCTGCTCCAAGCTCTTCTGCCGCCAACGCTCCTTCCATAAGACTGTAGCCATTGCCTCCAAATTGTTTGGGAATGGGACCGTTCATCACTCCTTCTTTATAGGCTGCTTTTACAACTTCCCACGGAAATTCGGCCAACAAATCATATTTTCTAGCGTTTGGAATAATCCAACGATTGGTAAAATCACGATATTTCTCTTGTATCGCTATCTGTCTTTCGTCTAATCTAAAGTCTACCATTTTGTATGTGTTTTTATGTTATAAATATATAAATGTATTAGTACAAAGAGCTATTAAAATAAACACTCTTTAAATTCAATCTTTCACGAAGTTTA
>DZDC01000049.1:1460-16478 GCA_022736595.1 Draconibacterium orientale
TTTGAAGGTTGATGTTAAACGTATTTTTTACTTTTCTATTTTAGCGGTGATTTCTTATTCAAAACTTTAACTTTAAATGCGAATTATTGCAGTTCAATCACTAATTCAATCGACGGAAGTTTTTGGGAGAAGAATGGGATAAAAATTTACTTATTTTAAAACCACACAAATGAAACAATTGAATTTAAAAGTACTTCTTTCATTGCTTTTCTTATTGGCCATAAATCCTATTTGGAGCCAATCGAAACTCGAACAAGGATGGGATGCCTTTAACGAAAATGACTTAAAAGGTGCACGCCAGCTTTTTATAGCTGCAACAGAAAATCAATCTACGGCGGAGGAAGCTTGGATTTCGCTCACTATCCTTAACGCCATCGATCGAGACGATGCCTCTGCGCTTGAAGCTTTAGACCATTTTTTTGATGTGAGTAAAGATCCTAATCCCTATTTGCATGCATTATGGTATGAACAAAACCTTTTAAATACTTCCTATCGATTTACAAAGGAGCGCACCGAACTCCTTAAAAAAATGATCATCAGTGGTAAACTCAATGCTACCATGCTGGCCAAAGCCAATGATTTGATGGGAACGCTATTGGAAGAAAGCAATAAATTTGACAAAAGTGACCTCGAATTTGCCAAAATTGGAGCCATTATGAATTGGCAACTTTTAGGAGCATTGGAAAATATTTCGGCCAGTGGTTTCAACAAACAATGGGAAGCCATCGAACATCCTGAACCTGAATACATTTTCCAAAACGACTACTTCGCTCCCATTCAATGGTTTACAATCGATAATTATCGACCCGGACGTTGGATCCGTCAGGGATACCATGGCTATACCGACCAAAGCATATATTTTGCCCAAAATTTCCTGAAATTTGATAACGAAAAAGACCTTCAAATTCGGCTCGGGGTTTCGGGTTCGGTAAAAGTATGGCTCAACGACCGACTGCTTTTCAGTCAGGAAGAAGAACGGAATAATGGAATTGATGCCTATATCTTTTCAGCACATTTCAATCGTGGTTACAATCGACTGCTCATTCAATTGGGTGAAGGGGATGAGGTAGATGGAATGAACTTTTTAGTTCGTCTTACCGATAATGATGGCCAAGTTTTTAACGCCTACACGGTTTCAACATCTCTTGAAGATTATAAAAAGGAAACCCAGTACGTTTCAAAGGAAATTCCTTCCTTTTCAAATGTTTTTTTCGAAGAAAAAGTGGCCAAAGACCATAGCGTACTCAATCAAATTCTCTTGGCTAAATCCTATCTAAGCTACGATCAAAGTTACTTTGCACGCAAAACCTTGCTCAAAACCAAACAAAGAGCTCGTTTGAGTTCCTATGTTTCCACGCAATTAATGAACCTCTACATTCGTCAAGATGCACGCACCTTATATAGTGAGGAGTTTGAACGTCTCAAAAAAATCGACCCTGATTATCCTACCGCTATTATTGCTCTTTTCAATGAAGCCTTAAAAGAGAAAAACAATGAGAAAGCAGAAGAGTTAGTTAATAAGTATGAGAAAGTGATGGGAGAATGCGCCCAGCTTTATAATCTAAAAATTGAACTGGCTCATGCCCGTGAAGAGCAACAAGAAATGATTGAATTGATGAATGAAGCTTATAATAAATACCCATATAATCAAGATTTTATGGATTATAAATATCAGATTTACGCTCAAATCGATGGAAATTATGGTGGTGCATTGGGTGTTTTGAAGAGATTTTTAAAACTAAATTATGATACCGATGTAATGGAAAATATGGCTGATCATTTTGCCGATTTGGGCAATCATGCAGAAGTTATCAAAATCATGAAAGCGATGATCGAGAACGAGCCCTATAAAATTGGGTTTAAAGCTGATTTAGCTGATTATTATGCAGGTATGCAAAAGTACCAAGAGGCCATTGACGTATATAAAAACTTGATGGTATATGCTCCTTATGCAGGTTATTATATGGGAGCATTGGCTCAGGCTTACAGCGAGATTAAAAGTCCCAATACCAAAGAAACCTACGAAAAGGCCATGATTTATTCACCTCAAAATTTTGAGCTGAAGAAAAATTACCGTGAATACACCGATAAAAAACCTATTTGGGAGTATTTTGAAGAAGTAAAACTTGATAAACTTTTTGCAAATAGCCCTGCTGCCAGTGACTATCCTGAGGATAATAGCTTAATAATCAAATACGAAACTCAAAAGGTTGTGTATAAAAATGGAGGAAGTCAAGAGAAGAACTACATCCTTGTTAAGGTCTTCAATGCCACTGGCGTTGATACATGGAAAGATTATGAAATTGGAGAAAGCAATGTTAATGTTGAACGTGCTGAAGTACTAAAAGCCAATGGTAGCAAGCTGAAAGCCGAAATAAGCGGTAGTCGTGTGGTATTTACCAATTTGGAACCCAACGATGCCATTTTACTGATCTACTCCACCAAAAGTAGTGGAGGAGGTGCTTTACAAAAACACTTCTGGGACAATGTTTATTTCAACATCACCTATCCCTATCTCGATCGCAAATACAACCTCTTGGTTGAAGAAGGTTTGATTTTTGAATCGAAATTCAACTTTGGTGGCATTACTCCCACAGTGACCAAGATGGACGATGAATTTTCCATGCATTCTTGGCACCGCACCAACCAACCCAGCATCAAGACCGAGCCTTATATGCCCAGCTTCTGCGATTTCTCTGAGGTACTATACTTAAGCACCATTCCTGATTGGAACTGGATCAACCAATGGTATTTTGACCTATACAATACCAAGGCAAAATCAGATTACGAAGTAAAGGAAGTGGCACAACAAATTATTGCTGGCCACGAAAATCTTAGCGATCGTGAAAAAATACATTTGGTGTACGATTATGTGGTAAAAAACATTCGTTATAGCTCCATTCCTTTCCGTCAAAATGGAGTAATTCCTCAAAAAGCCAGCAAGGTTATTAATACTAAAATTGGTGACTGTAAGGATGTTAGCACCTTATTCATAGCCCTTTGCCGCGAATTGGGATACAAAGCTGAGATTGTTTTAGTTAATACCCGCGATAATGGGGAAAAAGACCTCTCCCTACCCAACATCGGCTTCAATCATGCCATTGCAAAAGTTTATATTGATGATACTTTCTACATTGTGGAACTCACCAGCGACCTCAATGCCTTTAGCACCATGGGTCAATATCTCAAAAATGCTTTTGTACTCGAAATTAATGGAGTAAAATCGGCTCCCTACCTGTTGGATGCCAAAACACGAGTTCCCAATGCCGTAAAGCGCACCACTGAAGTAGAAATCAAAGGAACCGATTTAAAAATAACACGAACCGCCCTTCGCTTTGGCGATTACGCAGCCTCTAGCCGCAGTACCTACCGTGACATCGGAGCTGAAAAACGCCTCTCCGAAATGCAAACGGCCATCAGCGACGAATTTCCACGTAGCAAAGTAACCACCTTAGCATTTGACTCTAATCTCTACAATACCAACGATTCCCTTTTCTATAAATACACTTTCGATGTTACAGATGCTTTCATCAATTTTAATGGAAATCTACTTATTGAAATTCCTTTTGCCATCAAACAAAGTTCCATGGATTTCATTAATAATCCTACTCGTAAATATGGTCTCAACTTCTGGGAATACATCAACGACGATTACAATGAAGAGGTTTGTACCATTAACATTCCTGCTAACTTAAGTTTGGTTAACCTTCCAAAAGACATTATCCACAGCTCTGAATTTGCCGACTATTCACTCAAATTTAAGACTGTTGGAAATAAAGTAATAATTACTCGCAGAATTGTTTACAAAAGAGACAAAGTTGAACTGAGCCAATACCAAGCTTTTTCTGATTTTTATGCAAAAGTGATCAAAGCCGACAAAACTCAAATAGGTTTTAAAGAGAAATAACCATTGGAAAAACACATCTTAAGTAAATCGTCTTACATCAAAGGGGTACAATGTCAAAAGCAATTATACCTCAGCAAGCATCACAGCAAATTGCGTGATGCCATGCCTCCTGAGCGCCTCGCTATCTTCCAGCGAGGCAGCTCAGTGGGTATTTTGGCTCAACAACTTTTCCCAGACGGAACAAATGTAGGCCCCAAGCATCCCAGCCAGTACCGAAAAGCCCTTGAGGTCACCCAAAATGCAATGAATGCAGGCACTACTGTACTTTATGAAGCTGCTTTTCAAGCTCATAAAACTTTGATATTACTCGATATTTTAGTTAAAAACGGAGATCAATGGGATGCCTATGAAGTAAAAAGTTCCAAATCGCTAAGCGAAACTTATTACCAAGATGCAGCACTTCAGTATTATGTTTTAATAAATGCAGGGATAAAAATTCGAAGCTTTTCGCTTATTCATGTAAATACCGATTATTCATTGCAACATACTTTAAATCTAAGCGAACTATTTATTATTACCGATGTTACGAGCCATGTGGAGAGCAAAATGGAAGAAGTGAAAAACCAAATTGAAAATTCCATTTTCCATTTAGCACAAGATCAAATTCCCGAGCAGTCTGTTGGCAAGCATTGCTTTTCCCCTTATGATTGTGACTTCACGGGTTACTGCTGGTCTTCGGTGCAAAAGCCCAATGTATTTGACCTTCCATTGGTTCAACTCGAAACAAAAGAAGCTTGGTTTCAACAGAATTTCGATTTAAAAAAGCTCATTCAAGAACCCGGCATCGACGAAACCATTCGGCATCATGCTCATGCTATTACACATCGGAAACCATTTCTTTCGCGTAATGTAATTGATACTAACTTCTTAGATCATCTTCAGAATTCGAAATTACTATTCCTAAAACTCCTTATCCTCCACCCTGCCATTCCCATCCTTCAAGGAAGCAAACCTTACCAAGAACATTGGGTTGGATTGGCTATTCAATCCTTGGAAGGCAATGAACCTATTGAGATCATCATTTCTAACATAGAGAATCACAACGAAATAAAAGAAAAAGTTCACCAACTTGCCTCAGAAAACACCCTGATCACCTACGCACAAAGTTTGGGTGAAATCCCTCATTTCGATTTGCAAAGCTGCATTTTGAAAGGGAGCTATTATCATCCTCGAATGGGTTCGGAGGTAAATGAGTCAGCACTTGCAAAAGCCATAGGTTTCAAACCCGAGTGGAATGGAATTAACCACCCCAAAGTTGCAGCACAAAAAACCGAGCAATGGTTGCAAATGTCCCCTGAAACAGAAGACTATCTTAATTTGAAATCTAAATTAGAATCTTATCTCACCCGAGAAGTTCAACTTATATCCACATTTTATAAAACGTTACTCGAAAGTTAGCTTCCCTTTCTATGGTTACAAGCTAATTAAAGGAAAAAACAAAATGCATTTGAAATAAATTTTCAAACGCGACATATTATGTTAAGAAATTGAATAGTCTAAAAATTTAGAATGATTCTAACTTAAATTTTTGCATTTACATTACTAATTTACAATACTTTACAACACTTATTTAAAATTTAACAGTAAATTAGTTTAAAGGCTTAAAAAGGAGAATAAATTAAAATTATTAGTACCTTTGCCGAGCCAAAAAATTAAGAATTTTAGGCAACGAAAATGGTTAAAAACAGGATTTTAAAAACATCCTAATTCATTGGATTAAAACATCATATCATGACAAAGAAAAAGTTTATGACCTTAGAGGGTAATCAAGCAGCTTCATACATCGCTTATATGTTTAGCGAAGTTGCAGCCATTTACCCCATCACCCCTTCTTCCGATATGGCCGAGTATGTTGACAACTGGGCTGCCCACGGAAAGAAAAACATTTTTGGTACCACCGTACATGTAAGCGAAATGCAATCTGAAGCCGGAGCTGCGGGAGCAATGCACGGCTCGCTTCAAGCGGGAGCACTTACTACCACATTCACAGCCTCGCAAGGGTTACTGTTAATGATTCCTAATATGTATAAAATATCAGGAGAATTATTACCTGGAGTTTTCCACGTTAGTGCACGTAGTTTAGCTGCTCAAGCGCTTTCAATTTTTGGCGACCATAGCGACGTGATGTCGGTTCGTCAAGCTGGATTTGCAATGCTTGCCACTTCATCGGCTCAAGAAATTATGGACATTGGCGGAATTGCCCACTTGGCAGCCATCAAAACCAGGGTTCCATTTTTACATTTCTTCGACGGTTTCCGTACCTCTCACGAGATTCAAAAAGTGGAAGCCATGGATCAAGATGCCATTGCCAAACTTATCGACTACGATGCTTTGAATCGTTTCCGTCAAAATGCCTTGAACCCTGAAAATCCTGTAACTCGCGGAACAGCCCAAAACCCTGACATCTATTTCCAAGCCCGTGAAGCTGCCAATCCTTTCTACGAAAATTTGGCTGATGTGGTAGAAGATTACATGACCGAATTGCAGAAAATCACTGGTCGCGAATACCATCCATTCACTTACCACGGACATCCTGAGGCAGACCACATTTTGGTTGCCATTGGATCCATCAATGATACCATCAAAGAAGTAGTGGATCATCAAAATCAATTAGGCAAGAAATACGGAGTTATCACCGTACACCTTTACCGTCCATTCTCTAAAAAATATTTCATGAAAGTATTCCCAAAATCAGCTAAGCGTATTGCTGTTTTGGATCGTACCAAAGAAATTGGAGCCAATGGTGAACCTTTATATTTGGATGTTCGTGACCTTTTCTACGGTCAACCCGATGCTCCAATGATTATTGGCGGTCGTTACGGTTTAAGTTCAAAAGACACCACTCCATCTCACATGTTAAGTGTATTCCAAAACTTGGAATTACCCGAGCCTAAAAATGGATTTACTGTGGGTATTGTAGATGACGTTACTTTTACTTCACTACCATACCTTCCCGACCTTAACACCTCACATCCAAGCACTTTTGAAGCTAAATTCTATGGTCTTGGCGCTGACGGAACTGTGGGTGCAAACAAAAACTCCATTAAGATTATTGGAGAGAATACCGATAAATACTGCCAAGCATACTTTAGCTACGACAGTAAAAAATCGGGCGGTTTTACCAACTCTCACCTTCGTTTTGGAGATGTTCCAATCCGCTCGCCCTATTTGGTTTCTACTCCTGATTTTGTGGCTTGTCACGTTTTCCCCTACTTGCATAAATATGAGATGCTCAAAGGTTTGAAAGATGGTGGAACCTTCCTCTTGAATAGTATCTATGACGAAGAACGCACCATTCGCGAAATTCCTAACAGCTTCAAAAAATACATGGCTGACCACAATATCAATTTCTATATCATCAATGCAACTAAAATTGCTGAAGAAATTGGACTTGGAACCCGTACCAACACCATCATGCAATCGGCTTTCTTCAAAGTATCAGAAGTAATTCCTTACGAGCAAGCCAAGAAAGAGATGATGAAATTTATCGACAAATCTTATGGCCGTAAGGGTGAAAAGATCTTAACGATGAATTATCAAGCTGTAGAACACGGAGCTGATGTGCAAAAAGTGGAAGTACCTGCTTCATGGAGTAATTTAGAGGTAGCTGCAAAAACCACCATCATCAATAAAAACATTCCTGATTTTGTAGCCAATATTGCACAAATCATTGACGCACAAAAAGGTGATGATCTACCTGTAAGTGTATTCAAAGGTCGCGAAGATGGAACCTTGCCTGCTGGAACCGCTGCTTACGAAAAGAGAGGTATTGCGGTAAATGTACCCGAATGGCAAGCCGACAATTGTATTCAATGTAACCAATGTGCTTACGTTTGTCCTCACGCTTGTATTCGTCCTTTCCTTTTGACAGATACCGAAAAAGACAATGCTCCTGAAGGAACCACCACCCAATCTGGAAAAGGACCTTTAAAAGGTTACGAATTCCGCATCCAAGTGAGTGTAATGGATTGTACTGGATGTACCATTTGTGCCGAAGTTTGCCCTTCTCCCGAAAAGTCATTGATCATGAAACCTTTAGTAGATCAATTTGACGAAGTGGATCGTTGGACTTATATGGATGGAACCGTTGGATACAAAGAAAATGTGGTGGATCGCATGAAAAATGTGAAAAACTCACAGTTTGCCCAACCCTTATTTGAGTTCTCAGGTGCTTGTGCCGGTTGTGGTGAAACCCCCTACATCAAAGCAGCAACCCAACTCTTTGGCGAGCGTATGATCATTGCCAATGCCACAGGTTGTAGCTCCATTTATGGCGGTTCTGCCCCATCTACTCCTTACACTACCAATAAGATTAGTGGTAAAGGTCCAGCTTGGGCAAATTCACTTTTCGAAGACAATGCTGAATACGGATACGGTATGGCCATAGCCATTAAGAAAATTCGTGAGCGCATGCAAGAAATGATGCAAAGTGCGATTGACGCCAATGAAATGAGCGAAGAAACACGCAACGCCATGACTGAATGGATTGCACAGAAGAACAATGCCGAAGGCAGTATTGCAGCTTCTGAAGCCCTTGTTCCTTTCCTCGAAAAAGAAAACTCAGTAATTGCTAAAGACCTTTTGGGATTGAAACATTACCTTATCAAGAAATCATTCTGGATTATTGGTGGTGACGGTTGGGCTTATGACATCGGATTTGGTGGATTAGACCACGTAATTGCCTCAGGAGAAGATGTAAACATCCTAGTTTTAGATACCGAAGTTTATTCCAACACCGGAGGTCAAGCCTCAAAATCTACACCCGTTGGAGCTGTGGCAAAATTTGCTGCAAGCGGCATGAAAACCCGTAAAAAATCACTTTCAGCCATTGCAATGACTTACGGTTATGTATATGTGGCTCAAGTAGCTATGGGAGCTAGTCAAACCCAATTCTTTAAAGCATTGAAAGAAGCTGAAGAATATCCAGGACCTTCTGTAATTGTTGCTTACTCTCCCTGTATCGCTCACGGTTTAAAATCAGGTATGGGTCATGCCAATGAAGAAGAAGAATTTGCAGTAAAATCAGGTTATTGGCAATTGTTACGTTACAACCCATTGCTTGAAAACGAAAGCAAAAATCCTTTTGTTCTCGATTCAAAAGAACCCGATTGGAATCTATTCCTAGATTTTATCTACAATGAAGTACGTTATGCTTCATTGAAGAGCGGTTTCCCCGAAGAAGCCGATCGCTTGGCTAAAATAGCTGTGAATGATGCAAAATGGAGGTATGCCAACTTCCGTCGTATGTCTGAAATGAAATATGGTGAATAATACCAATTTCTGATAAATATTAAGGCGGCCAAATCTTCGATTTGGCCGCCTTTTTTTATCGCTTATTACCTATTTCGACAAAATAAAAGTCTCAAAGCGATTGCACAGTATGTCGTGAGCGTAATGGATACGGGCAGAGGCTGCGGCTTCCTGACACATGCGATGGTAGAAAGGCTCATCTTGGATCAATCGCGAAATTTGACGAATAAAATCGGCCTTACTTTCAGCCAACAACACATTGGTGCCATCTTCATGTACAATTCCTTCTATTCCCACAGAAGTAGAAACAATGGCTTTGGATAAGCTCATGGCTTCAATAATTTTTACACGCAATCCACTACCACTAAAAAGAGGAACTGGCATAATGGCTTTGGAAGTCATAAACTCAGCAGCATCAGCCACCTCTCCCACTATTTTCACACCAGGGACATCCAGATCAAGTAACCATTGTGGCGGTCTACGACCGGCAATATAGAAATTTAAGTTAGGGAAAAGACCCTGTAGCTCAGGCCATACTTCAGCCAAAAACCATTGCAAACCTTCAATATTGGGTCGCCAATCCAAAGCTCCAATATGGAAGATGGAAGGAAACTGTGGCTGAACAATAATCTTTTTAAGGTTTTTGGTAACATCTAAACCAGTGGGTAAAACCCCAGTTTTTCCTTTAAAACCAAAGGTTTTTATTAAGTCCAAATCGCGTTGGGTAACCGTTAAAATGGCATCAAATTGCTTCCAAGCTGCCCTTTCTTCCTTTTGTAATCGCTTCTGTAAGACATTGAGATAAAACCCTTTAATCGGATTTTTTTCTTGTTGTAGCATACGTTGCCAAATCACAAATTCCACATTGGGAGCCCTGAGCAAAACTTTCGCCTGAGAGTATTTTCGAATAATGGGAAGATAATCTTTCAAAAAAACGCTTTCCAATACTATCCAATCAAAGGAGTTTTGTTTCAGAATTAAGCATAGCTTCTGAGCTGCTTTCTTGTTAAAGAAGCGTGTGAAATTATAAGACCGTCTGCTAAAAACCAAATTTAAAAAGGCGGATAAGGGCTTTACTTCAAGAAAAACCTTAGCTGTTTCAAGTTGGGTCATTTGAAGATACTCAGAAGTTAGGGCTTGGATATCGAGGGGGTGTTTGTCAGACTCCAGTGAAAAAACTTGCAAGTCGAATCCTACATCATGAATAATATGACTGAGATTATTCATCCCAATACATCCCCCATCGATGGCAGGGTAAGGAGGTTTATTGCAAAACTGCAAAATTTTAAGCGCTGGCATTAGGCTTTGGCTTTAGGATAATATTTTCGCAACCATTGGCTTATTTTTAACCACTGTTTAAACCATATTTCGGCATCAAGCAAAGGAGCATCATGTGCGGCTTTGTAACTGATAAAAATACCCAAGGGCAAATAAACCACACTGGCCAACCACATTCCAACCCAAGGATCGAGCACCATTGATTTTACAGATTTTTCACCAATAATTGTAAGAATATGATAGAGCACAAACATCAAAATTGAAATCACCATAGGCATTCCCAAGCCCCCTTTGCGAATAATGGCTCCTAAAGGCGCACCGATGAAAAACAACAATAAACAAGCAATTGAAAGGGTAAACTTTCGGTGCCACTCGATCAAATAACGATCGATTTGCTTGGCCTTGATTATATCTCTTTGCGAGGCATTAAGGCTTTGGTAGCTTGCATTACGAGCAAGTCCCAATGCACCAGAAACAATACGAACTTGAGTTATGCTATCGAAATGAGTTAAAAAAGAAGCATCAAAGGCCTTAATGCTGTCTATTTTCATTGAGTGACTTCCAGCATTTTTAGGTGTTTGCTTCGGCCCATCATCCACCTTAGATACTCTGGTTTCTCGGTTTGCAATTTCGTGTTGAACGACAGAATTGACTGGTTTTTTAACCCCTGATTGCTCTTGAATCAATTGATCTAGACTGTCCTTGATGGACTTAGAACTATTGGACTGGGTTTTCACAATTTCTTTGATGGTATCGCTATAAATGAACCGATTATAATGATTCATTTCGCTAAAACTTACCTGAATGTTCGTTTGCAACACACTGTCGCGATCAAAGGTTAAAGAATCTTCAAAATATTGCAACTGACTCACATTCAACATCTGATAATTATTGCGGAACAGATTTTTATCTGATTTCTTGAAGGCAAAATCCGACAAATCAAATTGTTGCACCTGTCGAGTAAATTCGGTTATTTGCATGGGTAACATTGATTTTTTGCCTTTTTGCTGAGCAGCATTACCATCTGAATAGCTCTTGCCATTATTGAGTTCTAAAACCAAATATTTTTTATCAAGCGTCATTTCCATTCGGCCCTTTTCGGCCAAGGTAAGATTGTTGTTGCCGTAACCCGACGAATGATCATAAATGATGATGTTTTCGATACGAACCCCATCGGAATGCTTCTTACCAACCTTGATAATGTATTCTCCAATATCGGAATTGAAAACGCCCTCAGAAATACTAACGGCAGGTTTTTTTTGCCTCACATCGCGCAGCAAGCTTAAAAATTCCATATTGGCTTTGGGCAATACAATATTTGAAAAATAAAAAGCACCAAAGCTTGTAAAAACGATAAATATGATCAAAGGGCGCATCAATCGTTGCAACGAAATTCCGGAAGATTTTACAGCCACCAATTCATAATATTCTCCCAGATTACCAAAAGTCATTAATGAACTTAGGAGCACAGCCAGGGGTAAAGCCAATGGAACAAAGGTGGCCGAAGCATAAAACATCAATTCGGCAATGACATACCATTCAAATCCTTTACCCACAAAATCGTCGATGTGCTTCCAAAGAAACTGCATCAAAAGCACAAAAAGGGAAATGAAAAAAGTAAGGATGAAAGGTCCGATATACGACTTTAAAATAAATTTATCAATTACTTTCAAAATAGGTAGAATAGGTTACTTAGATTTGGCAAAGATAAGAAAAATGAACTTTATGGTAACGCCACTGACCAAGCGATATTTCACTATGAGTGCACTCCTCAGGGTTAAAAAGAGTTAAGTTTTGGCATGTAACAATTTTAGATTAAAACTCTTGTTGATGATACAAAGCCTTTAAATATCTTTGCAGCCTTTAAAACCCAATGAATTTGCCACGAGTCTTAAGTCTTCTTTTGCTAATGATGCTAACCGTTGCACTAGCCTTCGGACAGCAAAAAACCTTAGTACGCCTTGAACAAGCTGATAAACTGAAGCCTGCTCAGTACGAAGGAAAGGTGGTGCAAATGCTCAGTGGAAGTGTTATTTTTCGGCATCAAAGCACGCAAATGTATTGTGATAGTGCTTACTTTTTTGATGACGAAAACAGGCTCATTGCTTTTGGAAACATTCATATCAACGATCGCGATTCGCTGCACATTTTTGGAAAAGTGTTAAAATATGATGGAAACACTGGCATTGCTGAAGTATTGGAAGATGTAAAACTTCAAGACCGGAAGATGACACTCACCACCAATCACCTTATTTATAACCTCAAAACTCGAGTTGGAAATTATTATTCTGGTGGAAAAATCATTGACCAAGAAAATACTTTAACGAGTAAGGTAGGATACTATTACAGCCGAACTCGCACCCTCTTTTTTCAAAAAAATGTGAAGCTGGTTAACCCTCAATATACCATGAATTCTGACACATTGATTTATAATACGGCCACAGGAACAACCCAATTCCACGGCCCAACCACTATTGTAAGTAAGGAAAATTCCATTTATTGTGAAAAAGGATGGTACAATACCCGCACCGACATTTCGAGTTATTACCAAGGAACCAAACTCACCAATCCTTCGCAAAGTCTCATTGCTGACAGTTTATATTACGACCGTAAACACCGATATGGAAAAGCATTCAGAAATATCCAAATGCACGATAGCACAGAAAATATTTCAATTTTTGGCAATTATGGCGAATATTACGAAACCAATGGGTTATCGTTTTTTAGAGATAGCGCTTATGCCATTCTTGTGGATGAAGAGCAAGACAGTTTGTTTATGCATGGGGAACTTTTAAAAATTTACTTAGACAGCAATCAGAAGGCTCAAGATTTTTATGCAACCGAGAAAGTGTTGGTATTTAAGTCTGATTTACAAGCCAAATGCGATACTTTACATTATGATTTTGCCGACAGTACTTTATACTTTAAGAGCCGGCCCATCATTTGGGGAAGCAAGAGTCAAATCAGTGGAAAGAAAATTAGGGCACAAATGAAAAACGGAACCCTCGATGTGCTCTTTGTTGACACCAATGCTTTTATACTTCAGCTCGATACCATGGAGTATTACAATCAAGTTTCGGGTAGAAATATTACAGCTTACTTCAAAGAAGGAACAATGGACGTGGCATTGGTCAATGGTAACTCCCAAACCATCTATTTTGTGAAAGAAGAAGACGGCACATTGGTTGGCGTTAATATTGCTAATTCTAGTGACTTACGTGTCAACTTCAATCAAAAAGGTGTAGAAAGTTTAACCTACTTAAACAAGCCCAAAGCCAATCTAAACCCAGTTGATAAACTCTCAAAACGGGCGCTTTATCTTAAAGGATTTAAGGATTATGAGTATTGGAGACCCAAAACTCGATATGAAATTTTCAATTGGGAACCCGCCAAGAGCGAGTTACCAAGCGTCGGCAAAGGTTGATACTTGAGTATTTTTCAAGCCAAATTCAGCAGGGACTTTCATTTTATAGGCTGAAGCTTCGGCTTCGGTTTCAAACTTACCTACGCAGTATTTATAAACTCCTAAGTGATTGATTACATACACTTTTTGAAGTTTAGAACTAATTTTCAACAAATCTGACTTACTCATTTTCGTTGGCTTCTCAGCAAACTGAACATAAAACTTAGATTTGTCAGTGTCAGAAATAATTGGAATTAATTCTACCTTAGATTCATTTTTAAGCTCGTTGACACCATTATAATTGTCAGGATTCATTTTACGATTTATTCCTGTGTTTAGTTCATTATCAATATCCTGAGCAGTAGCAGGCTCTGACTTGGCTTGCGCATCGCTTTCAACCTTTTCTTTAACCGCTTTCAATTGCGATTGAGAGGGCATATTCTTGTTGATAGATTTCTGTATGGTATTCTTTTCCACCATTTGTCCATCGCCTTCTGAGTTTGAATCAGCAGTATAAGTTCGATGCATTACCGTATCTTCAATCACTTCCGTTTCAATAATTACTTCCTCCACCACCTCTTTAGGGGCATCGGATTGACATGACCAAATTGTAAATGAAAGTCCAAAAAGCAAAACTTGTGAGTATTTCATGTTGTAAAAATTTATGAGTTAAAACCTTTTTGTATTTTGATAATAGTATTAAGTTCCTTTATAATTCGATCGACTTCCTTAGAATCAAACCCTTTACGTTGAGCCAAATTTAGACAGAGTTGGTATTCTTTTTCATGCAATTCACCATCAATGATTGCCATAGCCACTATATCGGTGATATAATCGATCTCATCAATTTTATGAAAACTCTTGGGAGTCTTCAAGTGATCAATGGAAATAAGTAAATCTTGAAAATTCTGAATTTCGAAGCCCAATTCTGCGGCTCTTGTCTCAAAAAAGGCCTGCTCTTCATCACGCAAAACACCATCTGCTAAAGCCACAGCCAGAAGTGATTTAAAATAGTTAAGATTTAATTTATCTTGTGATTCGAGATAGATTCTCATGATACATTTACTTTGATATTATCGAACAAAAATAATCAGTTCAACATCAAATGCAAATTAAATTTTAAAAAAAAATCTTAGTACATGACAAAAAGTTACAATAGATTTAAGATTCAACTATATTG
>DZDC01000050.1 GCA_022736595.1 Draconibacterium orientale
CTATGTCAAGATATATATTCATATAGGTTAGGTTTTGAGCAAAATTAAAATAAATTATCAAAGTATCTACAATATGTACATATATTAATATTTAGAATTAATACTGATTTTATCCTAAAGCTTGGTTAATTACCCGTTTTAAGGATTTAATTATCGCAAAAATAAGGAGAATGCCTTTCCATCAAAAAGCTAATCTCCTGATTTTCTGAATAGAAGCAAAAATAATGAAGCTTTTGATGACGGGCTTGTTTTATTGAAATGCCTTGATTTATATTTCAATTTTTTCTAAAAACTTAGCATCGAATGCAGGCTATCTACCTTGGGAAGACGCTCCCTTCCTTTTAAGAATGAAAGTTCGATGAGAAAGTTAACATGAATCTGTTGCACTTCAAATTTTTGAATGAGCTCAATGGCCGCAGAAGCACTACCGCCAGTGGCAAGTAAGTCGTCGTGCAATAATACCACATCGTGAGGCTTTAATGCATCTCTATGCACTTGTATTTTATCCGTTCCATATTCCAACTGGTATTCAACTTCATAAGTATCGGCGGGAAGTTTGCCTGCTTTGCGCAACAAAACAAAGCCTGCTTTTAACTTATAGGCCAGAATGCTCCCTATGATAAACCCTCTCGACTCAATGCCCACTACCTGAGTAATTCCAAGATCTTTATAGTAATCATACAGACGATCGGCCATTTCAGAAAGCAAATCGGCTTCCTTCAGAAGGGTGGTAATGTCTTTGAATTGGATGCCGGGTTTAGGAAAATCGGGCACATTACGAATGCTGTCTATAAGTCGTTCTTCAAAGCTTTTCATAAATTTTATTGGGTTAATTTGGAGTTCAAAGGTATGAATTTAAGTAATGCCTTCTCACAATTTACAACGTCGTAATTTGAACCAAAAAAAATCGCTAAAATGGTGAAAATCCCATCTTGTGGCTACGGCATATTTTTTTTACTTTTGGAGCATTGTTTGCAAAGCAGATTTGAAATAAATCTTTACAGAGGTTTCAACCCTCAGATATCCTTTTTTAAAAGATTTTTTCAATTCATTAACCAAATCAACATTTATGAAACGCATTCTAAGTATTATTTTAATTGGTCTTTTATTCACGGCTTGTAGCAGTAGCCTTAGCCTACTTCGTAAAGGTCAATACGATGCAGCCATCGACAAATCGGTAAAAAAACTCATGAAAGACCCCACTGATGAGGGTCAAATAGATATACTGACTCGTGCTTACACCTTGGCCAACGAAAAGGACAACAATATTATTAACGAGCTTAGAATCAGTGGTCAGCCCGACATTTGGGAGGAAGTTTTTGCAAGGTTTAGCAATCTTCGTACCCGTCAGGATAAGGTAAGCCGTCTTCCCATTGAAGTATTGAATAAAATTGGTTACCAACGTATTGACTACAATCGTGAGGTAGCTGAAGCAAAAAATAAAGCTGCCGCTTTCTACTACGCCAATGGGCAAAAGCTGCTGGATTCGGGAGTGCGAATGGATGCTCGTAAAGCCTACGATCAGTTTCTTTTTATAAGAAAATACTTCCCCAACTACCTTGACGTGGATAAAAAACTGGAGCAAGCTCGTTTGCAAGGAACCAATCATGTACTTTTTAAAATTCAAAACCAAGCCAGAGTTGCATTGCCCGATGATTTTGAAGAAGAAATACTGAAAGTTAGCCTTAGTTCCTTAAATCAGCAATGGCTACAATTTGATAATTATGAAGTTCAAGGAGAATACTACGATTACTTTATTCTTCTTAACCTCAAGCATATAGAAGTTTCACCTCAAAGCTTAATGAACGAAAAATATACCGACACCAAGCGTGTAGAAGATGGCTGGGAATATGTACTCGACAACCGAGGCAATGTAATGAAAGATAGCCTAGGCAACGATATGAAACGAACCAAATACAAAGACGTTAACGCCTACATCACTACTACTCAAATGGATAAAAAAGCCATAGTGACCGGAACTTTAGATTATTACAATAATACCACAGGCCAATTGGTAAAAACTGCGCCCATTTCATGCGAATTTATTTTCGATTATGAGTATGCGACTTTCGCAGGTGAGGCTATAGCCCTTTCAGAGAAAAGCAAAAAAGTAACCAGAAATAAGCCTAAGAATTTCCCTACCGACCTTCAAATGATTTACGATACCAATACTGAACTTAAGCGCATAGCCTTTGAAATGGTTAAGGCGGATAAAAATCTATTCCTTAACTAATGTTTATTGAACTTCTACCTTCAATTCAAAAACAAAAATTCAGTATAAAATCGTGAAGAACAAAGTCATACATTTTCTGCAAACCTTGCTCGGTTTTGAGTTTTACCTCTTTGTTTTTGCAAGGTTTGTTAAAATAAGACTCCCTTATGACTCCAATGAAAAGGACTTTTTAAAGATTTTTGACCTTATTCCACAGGATGGAATTCTTTTAGATATTGGAGCCAACATTGGAGTGATGACCACTGTATTTGCACAAAAACGTCCCCACTGCACCATTTTTTCCTTTGAGCCCATTCCTCAAAATTATAAAACCCTTCAAAAAATGGTGGCCCATTTTAAACTTAAAAATGTTCAAGTTTTTAAATTGGCCCTTGGCGCAAAACAAGGAAAAGTAAAAATGCACATGCCCGAAATGAATAATGCTAAAAAACAGGGACTTAGCCACGTCGTTTCATCCAAATATAATCCATTAAAAGGGGAATATTTTGAAGTTGAAATCAACGCTCTTGACTTATTTGAGCCAACAAAAAATGCAACCCAAAAAATTGAAGCTATAAAAATCGACGTGGAAGGATACGAGTTAGAGGTGCTTATGGGCGCCAAAGCGTTACTCCTAAAAAATAAACCCGTGGTCTATTGCGAACTATGGCAGCAACCCCAACGTAATCAAACTTTAAAATTTATGAAATCCTTGGGTTATGAATGTTTTATAGCTGATAACCAAGCTATTGTGCCATATCAGCAACAGCAATCTCAAAACTTTTTCTTTATTTCTTCAAAATAAATTACGTTATAATTTTACCATTTATAGGTTAATTTTACCCCTCCATTAAACATATAAAAACATGCAGACTTTTGACATTTATTGCGCTGGACAATTTATTTCCACTCAAAATCCATTGGAAGTAACGAATCCATTTAACAATCAAGCTTTTGCACAAACCTATTTGGCTGGTGAAACGGAATTAGAACAAGCCATTCAAGCCGCTCAGGATTGTATGCCGGCACTTCGAAGCATGCCATCGCACAAGAAGTCGAAGGCTCTTTTTGAAATAGCGCAAGGCTTGCAAGATCAGCTTGAAACCCTTGCCACCCTTTTGGCTCATGAGTCGGGAAAACCGATGATCTATGCACGAGGCGAGATTATGCGATCCATTCAAACTTTTAAAATTGCTGGTGAAGAATGCAAACGCTTACCGGGCGAAATTATACAACTCGACTGGACTCCTGCTGGGGAAGGACGCAAAGGGTATGTTCAATACTTTCCGATAGGATTGGTGGCAGGAATTTCTCCATTTAATTTTCCAATGAACTTAGCCGTTCACAAAATAGCCCCTGCTTTGGCGGCAGGCTGTCCGATTGTACTTAAACCATCCACCAATACGCCTTTATCTACATTGGCCTTGGCCCGCATTATCGATAACACTGATTTTCCAAAAGGCAGCTTGAGCATTTTGCCCATGAACCGAAAAAATGGAAACCAATTGGTTACAGATTCACGTTTTAAACTCCTAAGTTTTACGGGTTCCCCCGCTGTGGGTTGGCGCATGAAGGAACAGTCCGGACCCAAAAAAGTAGTGCTGGAGCTGGGGGGAAATGCGGGATTGCTTGTTTCGGACGATTGCAACCTTGATCTGGCAGTTGAAAAAGCGGTTATTGGAGGCTTTGCCTATTCTGGTCAAGTTTGCATTCATGCTCAACGAATTTATGTTCATCGTAAAATATTTGAAACCTTTTCACAGAAATTCATTCAAAAAGTTGCTCAGCTTACCTTTGGCAATCCACTGGAGTCCACCACTCAAATTTCGGCCATGATCGATGAAGACAACGCCATTAGAATTGAAAACTGGGTTAATGAAGCCGTTGAATCGGGGGCAAAAATTCTTTGTGGTGGCAAGCGGTTTGGAACCTATTACGAACCTACCGTACTTGTTGAGACCAAGCCTCAAATGAAGGTTTGCGCACTTGAAGTATTTGGACCAGTAGTTTCCTTAGAGCCCTTTGACGATTTCAAGGAAGCGATAGAAGGCATCAATCAGAGCGAATTTGGCCTCCAAGCAGGTGTGTTTACCAATCGAATTTCGGAAATGGACTATGCTTTTGAAAACCTTGAGGTTGGGGGCGTAATCTTAAATGATGCTCCCATTTTTAGAGTAGATCACATGCCTTATGGTGGAATTAAAAACAGCGGTTTAGGACGTGAAGGAGTGAAATATGCCATGATGGATATGCTCGAACCGCGGATTTTAGTAAAATAATCCTGTTTACGTAAAAAAAATAACCCATTGCTTTTAATTTGTACTAAATTTGTAAATCTTTTTTTTAAAAATGAATAAACATATCTCTATACAATCGCTTTTAGTGGAGTATGCCACCAAAGTAGCCATGATTTTATACATGAGTTCGGCATTTTATTTTGTCGAAACCATTGATCCTATCAACAACCTGGAGGTAGGACGTTTCAATTTCTACTTTATTTTAAGATTTGTAGTATTGGTTTTTATAAGTATGTTTTTGCTAGTAGTGCGAGGCGACTTGTTTAAAAAGCTCGATTTTCTGCTAATTATGGTGGCGGCTTTTTACAAAATATTAATGATTATCTCAAGCCAAGGGTTTTACTGGTATCAATTTTTATCGTTAAGCGATTCCTTGATGGTGATGGGTTTGGCGCTCTACTACTCCTATCGACACGCTAAAAAGGTAAAATATACCGAGCATAGCAAAAAGCGAAGAAGAAAAATTGGGAAACTGAAAAATACCGTAGAACAAGAGAAGGATTAGGAGTATCTTGGAAGACTATTTTCCACGACCCATAACCACTATAAAAAGAGTATAAAACATGATTTTCAAATCAACAGCAATACTCATATTTTCAAGATAAAGAATGTCGTAGCGAAGCCGCTCAATCATTTCATCAACATTTTCAGCATAGCCATATTTTACCTGCCCCCATGAAGTGATTCCAGGCTTAATTTTAAGTAGGAGATTGTAATGCGGTGCTTTCTCAACAATTTGATCGATGAAATATTGTCTTTCTGGACGATAGCCTACCAAACTCATATCCCCCTTGATTACTGTGAAAAACTGGGGAATTTCGTCCAATCGAACCTTTCTCATAAATCGGCCAAAATGTGTAATTCGAGGATCGTAGGTAGAACTGAGTTGAGGCCCACCCTTTTCTGCATCTTCGTACATCGTTCTGAATTTAAGCATTTTAAATGGCTTTCCATTTAATCCAATTCTTACTTGAGAATAAAATATTGGCCCCTTAGAGGTGAAATAAACTCCGAGAGCCGTGAAGATATATAGGGGAGATAAAAATACAATGGCCAAAACAGAAAAAAGCACATCCATCCCTCTCTTGATTACTACTTGCCAGTGCGGTAAAATGTCGGGATAAATTTGAATGAGGGGTGCCTGAAATATGGCGGTCATCTTTACTGAACCCAACATAATATCATACATATCGGGTATGATTTTTATAATCACTTTAGTATATTGTAGTCGGGTAAGTATCTCTTTTATTTTATCATGCTCGCTAGGATCGATGGCAATAATGACTTCTTCAACCCTCTCGGTTTCAATAATCTGCTGCACCTGGGTATAGCTGCCGAGATAAGGTAAATATTTGGATAATTTATTTTCTTTATTATTGGTAACATTCAAGAATCCTACAAATTGATTTCCAGAAGAAATAAATTGATTTACAATTTCGAGGTAAGTAGAAGTGGCTTTGCCATTGCCTCCAATAATAATAGTTCTAAAGCCAATGGCTCCGCTATGAATATTGCGAACCATAAGGGTTGTTAGGGTTAATCTGGCAAAAGCCGTAATGCTAAAATGCAATACAAAAAGTGCTAAAGCGTATTCATACAGCTCTTTATAGGAATGTACAAAATCGTCGATAACTACTAAAAAGAACAAGATAGAAACCCCTATAATACTACTTAATAAGGTGATTCCCATTTCTTTAACTCTTGATTTACGATAAACCGATTTATAACTTCCAAGAAAAAAGTAAAACGCAACCCATCCCAATGGAATGAGGGTTATGCCGTAAAACAAATTGGGGTCTTCAATACTAATCTCTTTCCAAGAACTAAAAAAGGGATCGTAATTTACTTTACGAAAAATAAAAAACACCAGCCATGCCAAAGCTGCCGAGAAAAAATCGGCCAATAAATACTTTAGCGTTTGGACTTTGCTGTTCATTAGAAATGCACAAGTTTGATGTTGTCAATATAAATTTTGGCACTAACTTGACCTGATGGAAGCCCCGATTTTAAAGTTAGTCGATAATTTTTAGCATTGGTATAATAAGATACCATTTCGGTAAAGTTGATGTACAATTTTCTCCATTCAGCACCAGAATTAATGGTCAAATGATCCACCGAAATTACGGTACCATCGTTAAGAGTAATGTACATTCCCACCACTAAAGCTGCATTGGGATTTTTAATATGCATTTCTAAAACCACACCCGATCCATTCTTTGGCAGCACAAATTCAGTGTTGCTTTGAGCCACAAAATAATTTTCGGTGGAATTCATTGAAATACAGCCAGAGAAATTTCCTTCAAAAACCTCTTCTTGACTGCGACTCATTCCAGCAGAGGATTGGGGAAGGGTATCAAAACTTACACCCCCAATTTCAAAATCTTCTTCACCTCTATTGTTCCATGGCAACTTCACTTCACTCTTATAAAAACTGGTGGGGGCATAGGAATAGGTTTGTCCTGGGCTAAAATCAGCAGTAACAACGGTGGTGGTAAAAAAAGGACTGATGGAGCGAGTGCCTGCGATACCATTGAGAATAATTCCTGGCATCAGCTCAATCTTATGACTCCCGTCCATAAGCAAAGGGATACTTGCCGGCAACTCATAAGCGCCACGAATCTCCCCATCAAGATAAACCCAAACATCCTGAATAGGAACCGAATCGGTACCTTGAAAGGGGTTGGAATCGAACCGGATCTTATCAATTTTAATGATTACAGGAATCCCTTCATCAGGGTTGATGACTTCGCAACCTAAAAGAAATATCGTTGAAAGAAAAAATGTAAAATAGAGGTAGCGTTGACGCAAAACTATTTGATTTAAAGTTTTTAAAAAAGGGACGTTATCCGCAGGATAAACGGTGGGTAATTGGTTTTATTATCTATCGATGAGATTTTATACTAATTTACTTCGTTAAATCTTGAAATATATTCTCTAGACTTATCTCCATGCTTTGCATTCCTATCAAAGTATAGTTATGCTCTTTTGCCCATTCGTAAATTTTTGGACGCAAATCATTTTCGGCTTCCACAGTAAGCTTAAATTTATGGTCAGATAGTGCTTGCACTTTTTCCACTTCAGATATTTTTTTTAGAATACTTTCCGAGAGTGTTTCTTTGAATTCCACTACGATAACCTCCTTATTTTTCCAAAGCTTTTGCATTTGGTTTTTGGGGCTATCGGCAATGAGTTTTCCATTGTTGATAATAAGAATGCGGTCGCAAATGGCCTCCACTTCTTGCATAATATGAGATGAAAAGAGTACCGTTTTATCCTGTCCAATTTTACGAATGAGATTGCGGATTTCGATCAATTGATTGGGATCAAGTCCGCTGGTGGGCTCATCCAAGATGAGTACCTTAGGATCGTGGATAAAAGCTTGAGCCAATCCCACCCTTTGTTTGTATCCTTTGGATAGCGCTCCAATTTTCTTATGAGCTTCTTTGCCAAGACCTGTAAGTTCTATAACTTCTTCAATGCGGTCTTTTGCATTTTTAATTTTAAAAAGTCCCGCAGTAAAAGCCAGAAACTCGCGCACATACATTTCGTAATATAATGGGTTACTTTCGGGGAGATAGCCTATTAAACGTTTGGTTTGCAGCGGGTTTTCCACCACATCCATTCCCATTACAGAAACTTTTCCATCGGAAGCAGGGAGATAACCTGTTATAATTTTCATTAAAGTGGATTTCCCGGCTCCATTTGGCCCCAGCAAACCCACGATTTCCCCTTGATTGATCTCGAGACTTACCTCATCCAGAGCCTTTTGGGTTCCATAGATTTTGGTTAGCTTTTCTACCTTAATCGACATAATTTATGATATCAATTTGTACTAATTTGTTGAATTCGACCAACTATCTTTGAGAGTAACGGTGCGATTGAAGACTGGCATTTCAGCGGTACTATCTTTATCTACACAGAAATAACCAATGCGTTGAAATTGAAACTTAGTTCCAATGGCGGCCTCTTTCAAACCGGGTTCAAGTTTGCAATTTGCTAAAACCTGAAGTGAGTTGGGGTTTAGGAATTCTTTAAAATCATGATCTTTGTCAGAATCAGGAGCTTCATGTGTAAAAAGTCGATCGTATAAACGCACCTCAGCATCGATACAATGATCGGCACTTACCCAATGTAAAGTACCTTTTACCTTGCGGCTTTCACCAGCGCCACTTCGAGTATCGGGATCGTAGGTACAAAGAAGTTCGGTGACTTTTCCATTTTCGTCGGTACGATATTCGTCACAACGTATAATGTAAGCTCCTTTGAGACGAACCTCAGAACCAGGACTTAATCTGAAATATTTCTTCGGGGGATCGATCATGAAATCGTCTTGCTCGATAAATAGATGCTTGCTAAAGGGGAGCTTTCTACTTTGACTGTTGGGATCTTCGGGATTATTTACCAATTCAATATCCTCGGTTACGCCATCAGGATAATTAGTAAGGGTAATTTTTAATGGGTTAATAACTGCCATCACACGATCAGCAATTTTGTTGAGGTGCTCGCGAACCATGAATTCCAAGAGTCCAAATTCGATAACATTATCCCGTTTGGCAACTCCAATGCGATCTGCAAAGTTGCGAATGCTTTCAGGAGTATATCCTCGGCGGCGTAAACCAGAAATGGTGGGCATACGTGGATCGTCCCAGCCATTGACGTAATTATCTTTAACAAGTTCGAGTAGTTTGCGTTTACTCATAACGGTGTAGTTGAGGTTGAGCCGTGCAAACTCAATTTGCTGTGGCCGGTCGCCGTTTGCTACTTGATCGAGAAACCAGTTGTAAAGAGGGCGGTGGTTTTCAAACTCTAAGGTACAAATGGAATGGGTAATGTTTTCGATGTAATCGCTCTGACCGTGTGCATAATCGTACATAGGATAAATGCACCATTGATCCCCAGTGCGGTGATGATGGGCATGCATAATACGATACATCACTGGGTCACGCATTTGCATATTGGGTGAAGCCATATCCACTTTTGCTCGCAACACCCTTTCACCATTCTGGAATTTTCCCGATCTCATTTGTTCAAATAGATCCAAATTTTCTTCGATCGTACGATTTCTGTAAGGACTTTCATCACCTGGTTTTTGAGGGGTTCCCCTTTGTTGGCTTATAAGTTCTGAAGGTTGATCATCAACATAGGCTTTGCCTTCCTTAATCATTTGAACCGCCCATTGATAAAGCTGCTCAAAATAATCGGAGGCGTAACGAATTTCACCATCCCAATTGAATCCAAGCCACTTGACGTCTTCAATAATGCTATCGACATATTCTTCATCCTCTTTTACGGGATTGGTATCATCGAAACGTAGGTTAGTTTGGCCATTGTACTTGATTCCTAAACCAAAATTTAAACAAATGCTTTTGGCGTGACCGATATGCAAGTATCCATTGGGTTCAGGAGGGAAACGGGTAAGTACACGGTTCCCATTTTTACCATTCTCCAAATCCGTTTCAATGATTTGCTCAATAAAATTCAGCGATTTTTCGTTCTGTAGTTCCATCTGCTCAAAAAAATTTATGAACGGCAAAAGTAGTTATTTTGTGGCTCTACACCGCTTTTACTTTTCCCTTTTCCCAATCAAAAATATTGGATGCTGTCCTAAAAAAGGGGGCCAACCCCTTGGTTCTATTGGTTTGTCACAATTCATTTACCCTTCTTTTACAATCTTTCGTTGCATGGTTAGAAACACGTATATTAAATGAAAATTATTAAATTGACAAAATGCAAGAAATCATATTAAATTTCGTTAGTGGATTTGATGATTTGTGCATTTATTTTATAAATTTGCGCTTGGTCTCTTAATAAGAACTTATACGTATAAAACATTCATTATGAAGAAGATAATTATTCAATTGGCGTTAGTCATTATAGTTGGCTTTTTAGGTTACATGGTTTACGATAGCATTATGCAACCTGTTCGGTATCAAAAAGCCACTGAAGACCGTGAAAATATGGTTAAAGAAAGATTGAATCAAATCAAAGTTTTGCAATTAGAATTTAAGAAAATTCATAATCGCTACACTGCGAATTTTGATTCTTTGATTGATTTCTACAACAATGCCGAAATGCCTTTAATTCTTAAAAGTGGAGTAGTTCCCGATTCTTTGTCGGAAGAACAAGCTTTGAAAATGGGTTTAATCACCCGTGATACTTCCTATGTTGCAATGAAAGATACTCTTTTTAAGGATGTTAAGGATTTCGAAATTGAAAATATTATGTATGTACCTTTTACCCATAAAAAGGTAAAATTTGAAATGGAAACTGGAACCGTAGAAAGAGCTAACTTTCAAATACCAGTTTTTGAAGTTCGCAGTTATAAAAAGGACTATTTGGCCGAAATCAATGAGCAAGAATTATTGCAAAATGATCTTCTCCTCATGGAAGCCGACGAAAAGTATCCTGGTTTGAAGCTTGGAAGTATGGTTGAGCCTTCCACCGACGGTAACTGGTAATAGTATATTCATTTTCTTCGACGTAAAATCCATTGCTACGACTTTGGATTGAAGTCAAAGCAAAGGGATGCAGCCGTGCCTCTTATTAAATTAGCCCTAATATTTACAGTCCCTTACGCCTAGGCCAAGTACTGCAAAAAGAGTCAAATACCTATGAAAATCATCAAAGAAATAAGGAATAATCAAGAAGTACCTCACAATACTTCACAACATTGTTCCTTATTTTTTTTGAAAGATAGCCTGATTTTTATCCTTCATCAAAACCAAAAAATTGAGCAAGCTGCACAGGTTGAGTTTAAAGAAAATCAACCTTCATCTTGGAATTTCAATCTTCAAAAATTGATCTCTCAATTTGAGGCACTAAAACAATCCTTTCAACAGGTCAATCTTGTTTTTGAAACTCCCAATTTTATGTTTATTCCTGAGCCCTATTTCGAGGTTAGCAAAGCCCGTCAAGCTCTTGAATATTACACTCAACAGACGCTTTCAAACATTCAGCACCACCGGATACCCAAGCTGGGACACCAGGTAGTTTATGATATCCCTTTCACCCTCGAGCAGCAACTTCAGCAGCAATTTCCTCAAGCAAAGCGTTTTCATCAATCCACGCTTTTGATAATGCAAGCTGAAGCAAAAACCAATCAAGGGCAGATGATGCTTTTGAAAGTGCATTTACAATATTTTGAGATTTGTGCTTTTAAGGGAACGCAATGGCTTGGATACACTCGATTTGAGTACAAAACCATCGACGAATTTATGTTTATGCTCCTTAGCTTTACCCAATCGCATGAGCTTAAAACTCAGGAGACCCCGTTGTTTGTTGAGGGCGCCATTATAAAATCATCGCCTTTGTATCAACAAATTGAGTCTTATTTCAGAAGCCTCGAATTGAATGAAGACCTTGTGGGCGGTGATATTTTTACTTCAAACCTAAAGGCCCTGCAACATGCGAATCATTAGTGGTACCCACCGTTCGCGTCGAATTGATGCCCCCACCAACTTGCCTGTGCGACCCACCACAGACATGGCTAAGGAATCACTTTTTAATATTTTAAATAATCGTGTCGTCTTTTCCGAATTACGGGTTTTGGATCTATTTTCGGGAACCGGAAATATAACCTATGAATTTGCTTCTCGCGAGGCCATTGAAGTGGTATCGGTGGATCAAGACCAACTTTGCATAAAGTTTATACAACAAACCGTTCAGAAGTTGGCTTTTGAACAAGTCAGGGTGTATCAGTCGGATGTGTTTCAGTTTTTAGAAAAACACCAGCAATCCTTCGATCTTATTTTTGCCGACCCACCTTATCAATTGCCCAACATTGACGATATCGTAATCAAAGTTTTTGAACACTCGCGCCTCAATGCTGGTGGATTATTGGTGGTGGAGCATTCCAGAAAAACCCACCTCAGTCATTTGCCTCATTTTAAGCAAATGCGCCATTATGGAAGCGTTCATTTCAGTTTTTTTGGCACTGAATAGCCAGATGCTCAGATTTCTAATACCGATGATGCATATCGGCATTGACCATTGTAAAATTTTAATTTAGTTTGGACTAAAATATAATCACAATTGGTATAACTGCTCTTAGAAAGACAATCCTTGACCTCGAGATTCGAGCTCTGTATTTTTTATTCTCCTATCTTAGCTCCCTTATTTGTCATTAAATTCCTATGCGAAGCTTTTTGTTTGTAGCCTCATTTCTTCTCCTTATTGTTGGAGGGCAAGCGCAAATTGCCCAGCCCAACCTTAGGGTAATTAATGTGGGCCAGCGACAGGTGCAACTTCATGATTCGCTCCTCATTTCGGCACAAAGCATACGCATTACCAACAAAGATGGTCAACCGCTCGACACTTCTTTATTTCATTGGAATGTGACAACCAACCAGCTTTTATTATCGGATCAAATTCCAGCTTCTTTCTTTCCTTTAGCCTTCTCGTACCGACCTTTTACTTTGGATTTAAAGGCCAAAAAATTTCACAAACAAATTCAACCTATAAAAGAAGGTGAAAACGAAGCTTTTCTTTATTATCGAGCCAAAACGAGCACTCAAAACCCAACTAAGGATTTAGGATTAAACGATTTTCAACGCAGTGGAAGTATTTCTAGGGCTTTAAGCATGGGCAATCAGCAAGGCGTGAACGTTTTGTCGAGTATGAATTTGCAAATTGCTGGAAAGCTATCCGAAGATTTGGAATTGGTGGCTTCCATTTCTGATGAGAACATCCCCATTCAACCCGATGGGAACACCCAACAACTCAGCGATTTTGATAAGGTTTTTATCCAAATAAAACATCAAAAGGCTCAAATTACATTAGGCGATTTCGATATGACACGCCCTCAAAGCTATTTTCTCAACTACTTTAAAAAGGTTCAGGGAATCAACTCCAGTTTCAATACCAAACTTAGCTCGGGCAACCAGCTTGAAGCATACGGAAGCATTGGAATAAGTCGGGGGAAATATGCCCAGAATCAAATTCAAGGCATCGAAGGAAACCAAGGCCCCTACCGGCTTAAAGGGAACAACAGCGAGCAAAACATTATTGTGCTTTCGGGAACCGAAAAAGTGTATATCGATGGCAAAATTCTAACCCGTGGGCAAAATTACGATTACATCATCGACTACAATACTGGCGAAATTACCTTTATGCCAAGGCAAATCATCAACAAAGACAAGCGAATTTCAGTTGAATTTCAGTACAGTGACCGATACTATGCCCGCTTTATTTCCAATGCAGGAGCCCAATGGACGCTACCAAAACTGAAAGTTGGATTTCACTATTTTGTAGAATCGGACTTAAAAAACCAGAGTTTGGATCAGAGTTTAACCAACGAACAAAAGCAATTGATGGTGGATATTGGCGATAGTCTATGGAAAGCCGTGGTACCTTCGGTGGACAGTATCGGATTTAATGGAAATGAAGTATTGTATAAAAAAATAGACAGTTTAGGTTACTCGCCAGTGTACGTTTACAGCACCTCAAAAGACAGCGCCTTTTATCGGCTTTCGTTCAGTGCGGTGGGAAGCGGAAAGGGAAATTACAGGCAAACCACCAGCAATGCCAATGGACGGGTGTTTGAATGGGTCGCTCCCATCAATGGAATTCCTCAGGGCGACTATGAACCCATTTCGGTGCTGGTGGCTCCCCAGCGTAAACAAATGTTGGTGGCCAACAGCTCATGGAAATTGCATAAAACCACTACTTTAAACTCCGAAATTGCAGTGTCAAATCAAGACTTAAACTCCTTTTCGCCTTACGGAAATGGAGATAATACTGCCCCTGCCTTTAAGTTACATCTCATTCATCTTTTACCTGTGAAGTCGGGGGAGAAATCTTTAAAACTTAAATCACAGTTTCAATATGAGCTAGTGGGCGCCAACTTTGTTCCCATGGAACGCTATCGAACTGTGGAATTTGAAAGAGATTGGAGCTTAAACATCAACAGTATTCAACAACAGCAATTTTTCGACTTTTCAACTGCGCTTCAAAAGAGCAAGCTCGATCTGATCCAATACCAACTCAACTGGCTTAAAGCAAGCGAAAGCACGGGGTTGAGAAATGGACTTGCCTTTAACTATATGGACAAAAAGTGGAGCGCAGCCAGCGCGGCTTCATTTACGCATTCCAAAGATGCCATTCAAGAGTCCCAATTTTTACGACATTTTGCCGAATTGAGCCGTTCCTTTGGTGCATTTAGATTTGGGCTTCTCGAAAATGCCGAACAAAATAAAAACCAACTGCAAGCCAATCAACTCCTTACCTCCAAAAGTGCTCAGTTTCAGGAATACAAAATTTACATCGATCATGGCGATAGCAGCAAGCAAAAATACCGGCTATTTTACAAATACCGCCTCGACAAACTCCCCGATGGAAGTGATTTAAAAACCGCTTTTAAAGCTGATGAAACTGGTTTGGAAATTACTTTAAATAAATCGGCAAAGCATCAATTTCAACTCATGGCTTCGTATCGAAACCTTCACTTGCTCGACACCACCCTCAGTTCTCAAAAAAGTGACCAATCAGGAAACTTACGCATTCAAGATCAACTTACTGTTTGGAACGGTGCATTAACCCTTCAGAATTACTATGAACTGGCCTCGGGTATGGAAAATCGACGCGACTATTCTTACCTCGAAGTTGTAGCTGGACAAGGGGTTTATGTTTGGAACGATTACAATGCCAATGGTGTAAAGGAGTTGGACGAATTTGAAGTGGCCGTATTTCAAGACCAAGCCAATTTCATTCGGATATTCATACCCACAACCGAATACATCCAAACCTTTAACAATCAATTTTCGAGTTCGGCCAACCTCAACTTATACCGTCTTTGGAAAGGAACGACCAAGCCATTTATAAAATTCATACGCAAATTCAGCAATCAATTTACATTTAGATCGCTGCTCAAAATGCAAGACAATACGACCTTACCCCTTTTTATTCCCTATACTTTTGATTGGTACGATCCTTCTGTGGTCAACCTCAATTCCACGCTTCGCAATACCCTTTCTTTCAACAAAATAGACCCTGTTTTTGGACTGGATTACAGCTATTTTAGCTCTCAATCAAAACTCATGATGATGAATGGCTTTGAACTGAGAACCCGCAACGACCATGAGTTGAAATTTCGATGGAATATCAATCGAGAATGGAGTGCTGTGCTGACGCATCAATTGGGAAATAAAACCAGCGTTTCGGAATATTTTAGGAATAAAGAATTCGATATTGATTACTTCAACCTAAGTTATATTTTTCAATATCAGCCTAATAGAGAGTGGCGATTGGGATTACCGATGCAGCTGCAATGGAACGAAAATGTGCATACTTACAATCCTGTGATAGCTTTTATTCAAAATTATGGCTTGCAGGCCAAATACAATATGTTGAATCGGGGTACGGTAAGTGGACAATTGAGCTTTGTGCGAGTGGAATATCCATTGCTTACGCAAGATGCTTTGGCCTATGAAATGTTGAGTGGATTTTCGGTGGGGGACAACTATACTTGGAGCCTCACTTACCAACGCGTTTTATTACAAAATCTTCAACTCAACGTGATCTACAATGGCCGTAAAAACCAAAACAATTCCGCAATTCATGTGGGAAGTGTACAAATAAGAGCGTATTTCTAAGTTTCGATTTCTATTGACCCAACCAAAAGGGAAGGTAATGAAACAAGTTTAGTACATGACAATTTTCAATTTAGACCGTCTAAGGTTGAGGTTGTATTGTTCAAGAATTGGTATTTGAAATAACCTAATAATTTAAATCTTTAATAATCTCTTTTCGCTCCTTGCA
>DZDC01000182.1 GCA_022736595.1 Draconibacterium orientale
ACATCGCTTATTATGGTAGCGAAACCTTGCAATACACCATCTATGACCTTACCGGCAAAACGCTAATGAGTGGCACAGGCAACCAAATCAACTTGTCTAACCGAGCCATAGGCATTTATTTTGCCAAAATTACCGATGGTACAGCAGTGAGAACGCTTAAATTGGTAAGAGAGTAATTTTAACAATAATTTTCAAAAAAAAACCTTCTTATCATAATGATAAGAAGGTTTTTTTTAGCTTTCGTGTTAAAAATCGTTAAAAATTTAAAGCTAATACAAATATTTTAAAAAATACATTCAAAAAATAATAGAATTTATGTTTTGTTTTAACATTTTTTTATTTCTTTGTAGCGAAGTTTCTCATCTTTTTTTGACTTGTCTAACATAAATTTCCCCCAAATGAAACATTTTTTACTCCTTATGCTTTTATTGATTGGTTTTAATGACATATACAGTCAAGCCCGTTATTACGATTTTACAGCAGCTTCAGGAACTTATGCTTCACTTAGCGGCGCTACAAACGTGAATGGTTTAAATAATTCATCAGATGATGGTTTATCAAATACGACAAACATTGGTTTTACTTTTAATTTTGTCGGGACAAACTATACCCAATTCAAAGTGTCGAGTAATGGTTGGATAACTTTTAACACCGGTGTTACAGATTCATTTTACGTGAATACCAATACAAATGCTACTTCAATTGGCTCCGTATTAATGCCCCTCTGGGATGATTTGCAAAGTATTTCCAGAGTAAAGTACAAATTAGAGGGGTCTGCACCAAACAGAATATTAAAAGTGGAATTCACACAAAATGAGTGGAATTATTTAGCGGGTGGAAATGTGATTGAATTTCAAGTATGGTTGTATGAAACCTCTAATGTTATTGAATACATTTATCAACAAGGTTCAGTTGCTGTAAATAGTGGTTCTGCTACTATTGGAATCTATGACTCTAATGATACGTATTTAACCCTTAACAACTCAGGGACTTCGCCAACGGCTCAAAATTCAACATTTACCACCGACATCGGATCAAAACCGGCTAACGGTCAAATCTACAAATTTACGCCTGCTCCTATCAGTATAAGTCCAGCTACGGCGAGTATCTGCGATGGTAATACGGTAACGCTTACTGCATCGAGTACTAATCCCAACTACACTTACACATGGAGTCCGGCTACAGGTTTGAATACCACATCGGGAGCAACTGTGGTGGCTTCACCTACTTCAAACACTACCTATACAGTTACCGGAGTAGTTGGAACGATGCAAATCGTAAAAACTGTAACAGTAAGTAATAATAGTCCAAATGACATAAATATCTTGAATGAAAGTTCAAATAGTTGCCCGAGTACTATACATCATCTTTCAACCGATGGATGGAGTACTAATAACGTAACATTAATAAATGAAGATTTTACAATGCCAGTTGATGGCTGGTTACAATATAATGGTTCAGTAGGTGGAACACCTGAAAACGCTGCATGGGCAATATATGCAAATGGGTACAATGGTTTTCATTCCAATGACAATTCCGACTTTGTGATGTCGGATAGTGACGCACAGGGTTCTGGAGGGATAACTTACACCATTTTGTATGCACCTGGTGTAGATTTAACAAATTTGTCTTCAGCAAATTTAAAATTTTATCAGCACTATAATGATTACGATGCTGATGATCAAGCCAGCGTTCAAATATCTATAGATGGAGGTAGTAATTGGACAAATTTAACCATGTACACCTCAGACCAAGGTACTCAAACTTCTTTTATAGAAACCAATATTTCTTTAAATGCTTATGTAGGTTATAGTGATGTGCGCCTTCGCTTTGAATATTACGCTACTTATGGATGGTATTGGGCAATAGACAATGTTAGTATAACCGGTACTCGTCCAAACATTACTTGGACAGCATCACCGGCAACACCTAATACCCTATTTACTGATGCAGCTTGTTCTACACCCTATACATCCGGAAATCATGCCAATGAAGTGTATGTGAATCCTGCTGCTGCTACTACCTATACTGCCTCTACGAGTATAGGTTCATGCTCAAAAACAGATAATGTAACTTTATCAGTCGTAACGGCAGTTTACAACGGTTCTTGGACACCTGCATTAAGCACTAATCAATCTATAGAAATAAATTCAGATTATACTTTGGCAACTGATTTAGACGTATGTGCCTGTAAAGTTAATGCCACCAAAAAACTAACCATTCCCGCTGCCAAAACCTTTATCGTTCAAAATGGTATTAACAATGCCGGCGAGATAGAAGTGGCACATTCTGGCAGTTTAGTGCAAGTCAACGAAACGGATACCAATATCGGATCAGGAGTATATAAAATTAAAAAGACCACGGGAACCTATAAAAACTACGATTATTTCTATTGGTCAAGTCCGGTGGAAAATGAATCGGTGGGTACGGTATTTCCTACTGTAAATTATAAATACAAATTTAATCCGGAAAATTATAAAGATGTGGCAAGTGGTCACGGCTATCCGCAACCTACAGCAAACGCTTTAGGAGATGGTTATGATGACAATGGAGATGATTGGACTTATATAAACAACTCTTATATAATGCCCAAAGGAATCGGGTTTATAGCCATGGGCAAAGAATCACCAACTAATTTTAGTGTAGTGCAAATGGGAGTTTCGCAAGCAGCATTTGATGTGACATTTGAAGGAGAGAAAATTCACAACGGCACTTTCACGGCTCAAGTTTTTCAAGATGCCTATGCACCAAGTTTCAATGCGAATAATAACAATTTGAATTTATTAGCGAATCCTTATCCATCGGCAATTGACGTATTTGAATTGTATCATGAAAATGCAAGCGTATTGGAAGGTAAATTCTATTTCTGGACACATGATGCACAATTAGCAGCCATCGGAGGTCCAAACACTTATGATTTCAATAATAATAACTTTGCAATTGGTGTAGTCACAGGAACTTATCCTTCTTATACCTATACTCCAACTTTGAGTGGCACCGGTAAATCAGCTCCACGTTACATATCAAGTACACAAGGATTTATGGCAAGTGCTTTGGATGGTATTACTAGCCCTTCGAATATTACCTATAAAAATTCAATGCGGACTACGGGGAATAATGATACATTCTTAAGACAAGTTTCCGATATACCACAAGTCTCGAGATTGTGGCTCAACATGACTGGTGTTAATAGTTTTAATCAAATAGCTGTTGGGTTTGACACTTCAACTACCGATACTTATGGAATGGGAGATGCACCAAGAGTTGCTAGTGCAACTGATACAGATTTTTATTCGATTATTCCCGAAGTAAGCGGTGCTTTTGCAATCCAGTTCCTTTCAGAATTTCAAGAGGATAAAATAGTGTCACTGGGAATTTCAGTGTTAAATCAAGGAATCTTTGAAATCACATTGAATCATGCAGATGGCATCTTTTTAAATGGTCAAACCATTTATTTGGAAGATACCTACCAA
>DZDC01000183.1 GCA_022736595.1 Draconibacterium orientale
ACCGACAATACGAAAACACTGAGGAGCCAAGTCCATTCGCGGAGGCTAAACTTTTTCTCAGTACCAAAAACTAATGGAAACAACAAAAGGGGTATTTTTGTTCTAATCTCCTCAAAACCAAACTCAAGATCAGAAGAATAAAAAAGTGAGAATACAGTAAATAAGTATGAAATAACAATGAGAAAGTTTGCAGTTTGCTTAAAGAAATTTCTAAGCTTATTAATCAATTGAAGATCAAATAGAAAAACCACAGCCAAAACCACCTGCCCAATACTGATCATGGCCTTAGAAAAGGACAACCCAATTATAGTAAGTCCTAACCCTAAATACAATAGATATCGACGAATTTGAGTATAATTCAATGGCATACGATAAAACCTGTGTAAAAAATGAAACGCAATTTATTTCAAATATTATATTTACATCTTCTTAATTTCAAGAATTTGATGGTATTTTTCACTTTGATTTAATAAATCAGAAGCTGCTTTAATTTCTGAATCAGAACTAATTGAACTTCGAATACGTCCTGCTTCAAAATAATACCTCGAAACAATTTCAGCCTCAACAAAAGGAATTATTACAGATCTTTCGCTTTGAATGTTTTGTATCCACTGATTCATAAATTTTTGCTTCATACTTTGAACTTCAGGAGCAATATCTACCTGATATTTTTTACCATCCGCTACCAATTGCTCCATTTTTGATAGGCCCAAGTTTTGAAACAAAGCGGTATCTTCAATAATCATTTTCACAAAGGCATCCCAATCATAATCTGAAAGCTTGAAATTTTCAGGAACCATGTCTTTTGGGTGATTAGCCACATATTGATTTGCAAAATCAAAAATAAGATATTTTGAATTTTGACTTGTAAAAACGATGCTTTTATCAGCAGGATTTAAAACTAGATCAGGCAATATCCCCCCAGCATCAAGAACTTTGCGCCCATTCTTGGTATAAAAAACTGACGCCAACGAATCGGGCAGTTGAATAGCCTTACCATTGGCATCGCGATGGGCAAAGTCCATACTTTGTATGCATCTGCCACTTGGTATGTAATATTTGGCAACAGTAATTTTTGCTTGAGCCTTGTAGCTTAAAGGAAATACCTTTTGAACCAATCCTTTGCCATAGCTTTTTTGCCCCATCACTACACCCCGATCAATATCTTGCATGGATCCAGCTACAATTTCACTGGCTGATGCGCTGAAGGAATTGACCAAAACTACTATTTTTGTCTGAGGATAAAGAGCCCGCGATTGAGTTCGATATTGAAAATTCTCAGCCTGAGTTTTTCCTTTAGTGCTAACAATGAGCTCATTGGCATCCACAAATAGATTCATTATTTCCACAGCTTGAATTAATAAACCACCACCATTATTGCGCAAGTCAAGAACCAAGGATTCCACTTTTCGAGTTTTATTCAGACTATCGAGGGCCGAACGCACTTCTGCTGCTGCGTTTTCTTTAAACCCTTCGAGCTTAATGTAGGCGGTCTTTTCATCAATCCAGGCAAAATAAGAAACATCCTTCGTTTCAATTTGTTCGCGATTGAAGGTCACGGTCTGCGGAATTGATTGACCAAACTTTATAAAAGAAATAGTGATAGGGGTACCTGATGCTCCACGCAACTTATCGCTAATGTCCTCCATATTTTTATTATCAAGGCTTTCATTATCAATACTTAATAACTGATCTCCAGCTTCAATTCCAGCTTTAAAAAAGGGATAATCAGGGTAAACCGATCCAACAAAAAACTGGTTTCCGCGCTTAAATACTGAAGCTCCAATGCCTCCATATTTACCAGTTTGTAAAAACCGTACATCTTCAATTTCTGCTTCAGAATAATAATTGGTAAAAGGATCAAGTTCCTTTAACATGGCATCGATGCTTGCTTTAGTAATTAATCCTGGATTAAATTCATCCACATAATGCAAGTTAAGTTGCTGTATAAGTGAAGTATAGATATCTAAATTTTTAGAAATTTCAAAATCCTTATCCGCTTGGGCATGGGTTTGAGAAAAGAAAAACAGAAAGAATATGAATATAAAATTGGATCGTCTGTTCATAAAAAAATGTAAGGTTAATTGGGCTCAAAGGTACTAAATTAACAACTTGCTAAAAAAATGGCTTTACAGTTTGGCCAATTGAATATTTCAATATCTTCGCCAATCTGCAACCTTATTTCTAATTTTTACTTTTAAATACGCAATTCAAATAATGCAACAACTTAACAGCATACTCGAAAACATTGATTCGTTAATAGGCGGATCGGATTGGTTTGTTTATTTATTACTTGGGACAGGTCTCTTTTTTACATTTTATCTTAAATTTCCACAAATCAGATTTTTTAGACATGCCATAAAAATTGTACAAGGTAAATTTGATAAAAGCACTGATAAAGGAGATGCCAGTCATTTTCAAGCATTAGCAACAGCACTTTCGGGTACAGTGGGAACAGGGAATATTGCCGGAGTTGCATTAGCCATCCATTTGGGAGGTCCTCCTGCCCTGTTTTGGATGATTGTTACTGCATTTTTAGGTATGACTACAAAATTTGTGGAGGTAAGCCTTTCTTATAAATATAGAGAATTTGATTCTAAAGGATTTGTATCGGGAGGTCCCATGTATTACATGAAAAATAAACTGAATATGAAATGGTTAGCTGCAATTTTTGCATTCGCTACCATTATTAGCTCTTTCGGAACTGGAAATTTACCTCAAATTAACAGCATTAGTAATTCGGTTTTTAGCACATTCGGAATCACCCACTGGATTACAGGACTGGTTTTGGCAGTGATTCTTGGATTCATCATCATTGGTGGAATTAAACGCATTGTGAAGGTAACAGATAAATTGGTACCAGCTATGGCAATTATTTATTTCATAGGAGCTTTGTCTGTAATTGCATACAATTACGAAAACCTGCCCAATGCATTGATGCAAATTTTTGGAAATATATTTAGCAGCACTGCAGCTACTGGAGGATTTCTTGGTGCTACCGTTGCGTTTGCCTTTAATCGAGGAGTGAACAGAGGGTTGTTTTCCAATGAAGCTGGTCAAGGTTCTGCTCCAATTGCCCATGCTGCTGCAAGGTCTCACGAACCCATTTCTGAAGGCATGGTTTCCATACTTGAGCCTTTTATCGACACCATTGTCATTTGTTCACTGACCGGTATAGCAGTTGTTTCATCGGGTTCTTGGAATCAAAAATACGAGAATACCTTCCAATATTCCAATATTAAAGTATTGGATAAAGAATATAGTGAAAAATCTGCTTCTGATGTTGAAACCATAAGCTTTTACCTTGCAAAAAAAGGTGAAATTGGACTATTCGATGGAAACTTAGAAGTTGTTGATGGACATATTACCAATAAATTAACTATCCTACATTCGAGATCCATTGCTGATGACCTAGTAGTCAATCTTAATGGAAAACATTATTCTGGG
>DZDC01000184.1 GCA_022736595.1 Draconibacterium orientale
ACCGACCTTTCCGAATTTGAGATCGAAATCAACCAGCTTCGCACCCATCAAGGGCAAAGCGATGTGGTGGTGATCAATCCTTTAGGAACCATCACTCCTTTTATGTTTGGCGGTGGAGCCAACTCAGCAGCTACGGAAGTTTTGGCCGACAAAACCACCATCAGCTCCGATTTTGGTGGTAATCCTCCCTATGAGAAAATGTTCCAAATTTCTTCCATCGTTTTCAAATACTGGATGAAGAATGCCAATGTGCTTTTGATTATTGGAGGAAAAGCCAATAATACCGATATTTACGTCACTTTTAAAGGCATTTTTGATGCCCTTAAAGACTATGCTGCCAAGAATGGTCGCCCCGAAATATATGTGGTGGTGGGTCGTGGTGGACCCAACCTCATCAAAGGATTTAGCTATGCTACCAACATCCTCGACAATCTTGAAATTCCTTATAAGTTTTTTGGATACGACAGCTCCATGCTCGACGTCATTCAATATGCAGTGGAAATTGACAACTACCTGATTGCTAAAAAAAGCAATGGAAAATAACCCAAACTCTTGATAGCAATTTTTGTAATTTATTAAATTTATTAGGTCATGAATAATACTCAAAATTTTAAATATTTCGTAGGAATCAATAGCCTTGAAGATATTGCCACCCAAGAAGATCGCGTGGTAATTTTTAATATATTAGGGAGCGAAAGTTCAAAAGTAACCCCTGTTTCGCATGTATTTAGTGGTGGAAATGTGGTAGCTGGCGTGCAATATGGTAGAACAGGTGTGCTCGAAACCTCCATTGGCGACATCCCTGTTTATCCTCGCTTGGCCGATGTGGTGGAACATCACAATTTCAATTCGGGAGTGATTTACCTTCCCCCTTCGGCAGTTTTCTATGCCGTTTCCGAATTGCTACGTTACAAACGCTATGGAGAAATAGATCTTAAGAAAATCGTCATCGTTACCGAGAAACTCAGCGTTAAAGATCAAAGGATGATACGAGCTATATGCCAACGCGACTCTGTTGATGTTTTTGGCGCCAATGCATTAGGGATTGCCGATTCGTGGAACCACATCCGTATTGGAGGCGCATTGGGTGGCGATGCTCCCGAAGAAACCCTTATCAAAGGTAGTGTGGCCATCCATTCCAATTCAGGTAATTTTGGCAATACCATTGCCGAATATATGAAGACCGAAGGTTTTGGAACCACAGTTATTGTTAGTTCCGGAAAAGATGTCATCATACAGTTTGCTGCGGCTGAGTTTCTGCGAGCAGCTCAAAACGATCCACGTACCAAAGCCGTGGTGCTGTACGTGGAACCCGGCGGATTTTATGAAAAACAAGCCCTCGATTGGATTGAAAAGGGTGAAATCGAATTTAACAAACCCATAGTGGTATGCGTCACTGGTCGTTGGAAGTCGAAGATTAACCGCGCCGTGGGACATGCAGGCGCCTTGGCGGGTTCCAATGATGATGCCATGTCGAAAGAAAACTGGTTTGATCAGTATTTTGGAGTTCCGGCCTTTGACCTTCAAATGCCCGAGCGCATCGGACAAAGAGGAGTGCGTGTGGTATCAATACAGCATATTCCCAGAGCATTAAAATCCATTTACAACCTTCAAAACCAAAAACCCGATTTCGAGCCAAGGGGCAATCTCAGTCTTAAGCCATGGATGAGCAACGATATGGGAATGCATTTGCCACCCCATTTGAAACTCGAAACCGTTAAAGCTATTGCTCCTTACGACCAAGAAATAGAAAAAGCCAATAAGGAATTGGGGGCAGTATTTTTTAGAGAACGAATGCGAAATGCCTCTTCCGCTTCACGCATCAACGAAAAAACGGATATTGCTGAATTACACGATTTTCCTGTAACTGAACTCATTGAGCATAGCCTCGAAAGCAATATGATTTTTGCTTTAACCAAAAAGCATCCTCAAAAAAATGATTTGAAGTTGCTGAATATAAGCCTCAACTTTTTGGGAAGACTGGATGCTAACATCAAAGAAGCGGTGCGCATGGCTGAGAAAAACGGAGCCACTCCCAATCAAGCTTTAATGGTTACCACTTCCATGATTGGAGATAACGATACTTTAAAACTTTCGCGCCAATATGCCGCTTCACTCATTGATGTGATGGTGCAATTGGGTATTAAAGATTTAAACCACGGCCACGATTATGAAAAGGTCGAAAAAGTGGCAAAAAGCCTTATTCCCTCAGGCGAAGGCAGCTTGAGCGATTTCGCTAAATACCTCTCGGCAGAGATTTTGAAAAATTATAGTACTTCCACCTTTTTAGGAAGTACTGCAAGTTTTGCCACCCGCAATTCACTCAAAGATGCCGATGTTTTCTTGGTTACTGCAGTATTGCTTCACTTTGGGTTGCCTTCTTTGGTTTTGAAAAAAATAAGTCGCCAGCGCGCCGAAGATTTGTTTGCCTTTCTCTACACTGAAATGCACCTATTGCATTCCATGGGTACCACTTCCAGTTCCAATCAACTTTTGGAAGAAATTGCCCTTATGCAACCTTTGGAACGATTGGGGACCTCTGTGACAGAAGTGGCTTATAATCTGGTTTTTAACGAAAAACCAACTCCAGATTATTTGCAAGAGTTTGAAACTCTGATAGGACTTACCCTCACCAACGGACCAGGAACTTTAAGCTCCAAAGGAGCCAAAGAAAGCGTAAGTGCGCGAAACCATATTAGCACTGCCTTTGGTGGATTTCTTTCCAATACAGGGTTGGCTCATGGCGGAAGTGGTTATGAGGCTGTGGAATTTTTGCTCGAATCGTTTAAAGGAGCCAACCTTCAATCCCCTGAAGCTTTAACTATCGAAACCAAACCCATTGCCGACCGAGTGGCCATGGAATATCTCGATTTTAAGATAAAAGCCAAAAAGGAAGGCACCCTCAACTACAAGCGTATTCCTTGTGTTAACCATCCCGTTTTCAAAGGTCAACGTATCAACATCGATCCAAGAGAAGATTTTATCCGTCGGAAGTTTACGGCCAGTGGAATTCAGAATATTTTCTGGGATTATTACCACCATTTGGTGGAATCGCTGTACGAAAATGGCGTTTCGGCCAATGTGTATTGCGTAAATATTGATGCCGTAATTGCAGTAATTTCATTAAAACTCATGTGGAAATCGATGCGTGAAGGCAAAATGGACGACCAAGCGGTTCAGAAAATTGGATTTATCATTTTCCTTGTGGGACGTATGGTAGGAATAAGTGCCGAAATTGCCGATCACCTCGAACGTGGTACCGACATGGACTGTCGAACTCCACAATCAGAACTTAAATACATTGTATAATCTCATTGTATTTTAACGGAATCAAGAAGCGACTTTTAGGGTCGCTTTTTTTTGCTCTATTTTTAAAGCGAATGAAACGAGACCGTTGCAAAACTTTTTTGGCGAAAAGATTTTAGGCGGCAGGAAAATTT
>DZDC01000051.1:0-14283 GCA_022736595.1 Draconibacterium orientale
GGTCTAAATTGAAAATTGTCATGTACTAAACTCCTTTTAATAAAATAATCCTTTAAAAGCTCCTTCCAAGGAGCTTTTTTTTTGTAAATTTGCCAATCTATTACAAATTATAAAACATGAAATGAGCATGATTAAAGATATCATCAAACTGTCCATCCGCAAGGATAGCTGGATGTAATGTTAGTTTTTTCTCAGCGCTTCCGATAGCCAATTGAACCTTTGACCTGAATTTAAAAAATTAATACAACACATGAATTATCCATTTAAAAATCTCGAACCCATTTCGGTTTGGGAACATTTTTATGACATTACCCAAGTACCAAGACCTTCAAAAAAAGAAGAAAAAATTAGGCAATTTCTGATTGATTTTGCAATAAAACATCATTTGGAATATAAAACAGATGAAGTAGGAAATGTTTTAATTTTAAAAAAAGCTTCATTAGGCTATGAAAATGGCCCCGTGGTCGTTCTTCAAAGCCACATGGATATGGTTTGTGAAAAAAACCAGAAAACAAAATTTGACTTTGATCAAGATGCCATCCAAGCATGGGTTGATGGCGAATGGGTGAAGGCCAAAGGAACTACTTTAGGCTCGGATGATGGCATTGGAATGGCAGCAGCCATGGCCGTTCTTACAGCAAGCAACCTCAACCATCCTCGCATTGAAGCTTTGTTTACCATGGATGAAGAAACTGGACTTACCGGGGCATTTGGGCTAAAAAATGACTTTTTGCAAGGCCGCATTTTGCTTAACCTCGATTCAGAAGATGAAGGCGAAATATTTATTGGCTGCGCTGGTGGTCGCGATACCATTGCTACCTTAAAAATTGAAAAATATGCAGTGAACCAAAATTTAATTCCGATAAAGTTGGAAGTAAAAGGTCTTCTCGGTGGCCACTCTGGTGACGATATTAATAAAGGTTTAGCCAATGCCAACAAACTACTTATTAGGATATTATTTGAAGCACATCAACAATTTGCCGTTCAATTGCATTCAATCGATGGCGGAAATCTTCGTAATGCTATAGCTCGTGAAGCCTCAGCAATAATATTTATTGACCCTCATCAACTTGAAAACCTTAAAAAACTATCTTCTCAATATGGCATTACCTTCAAAAAAGAATATCACCTTACAGAACCTAATATTGAAGTTGTATTGAGTGAAACTACGGCTTTATTTGAAGCCATTGATGAACAACAATTCATTAAATCGATGCAGGCCATCTACGCATGTCCTCATGGTGTTTTAGCCATGTCGCAGGATATAGCTGGTTTTGTAGAAACTTCTACCAACCTTGCTAGCATTAAAATCAAAGGAGATAGCTTGGTTTTTACAACCAGCCAAAGAAGCTCTGTAGCGTCGGCACTAGATGATGCTTGCAGAATGGTAAATAGTACTTTTAGCCTTATTGGTGCTCAAGTAATTCATTCCGATGGCTATCCCGGATGGACGCCAAATCCAAAAAGTAAAATTCTTAAAACTTCTGTTGAATCTTATGAGTTCTTATTTAAGAAAACGCCAAAAGTATTGGCCATTCATGCTGGTCTAGAATGCGGTTTGATTGGCGAAAAATATGAAGGAATTGATATGATAAGCATAGGACCCACCATTAAAGGTGCGCACTCTCCTGATGAAAGGTTAAAGATTGAGACTGTTCAAATGTTCTGGGATCATTTAGTTGATATTCTAAAACGATTAAAATAAAAAAAAAGAGGCTACTCGTTGAAGTAGCCTCTTTTTTTTATCGTTGTCCGAATTAATTTCCGGTTGGAGGAAGCATTTTATCTTTAAGATTCATTTTCTTCTTTACCAAGGGTAAGATATCAAATGCCTCATCAAAGAACAAAACTTGATCTTGAGTATTATTCAAAACGTGTGAAAAACCATTCTCGTTGGCTACCTCCTTTATTGCATTCTTAATTTTCACGATGATGGGAGCTTGCTTTTCTTCTACAAAAGCATTTAACTCTTGTTGCGCACCCTCTTGAAAAGATTGAATTCTACTTTGTAAATCTTCCAATTCCTGAAGTTTAATACTCTTCATCATTTCAGTCATATTGGTCTGATTTTTTGAAAACTCTGCTTGCTTTGACTCAAATTCAGCATATAATTGTTGCATCTCACGTTGCATCGTTTCGTATTTTTGTTGGTAAGCCACCTGCACCGAATCATATTCGGGCATAAGCTTCAATACTTCACTTACATTGATTACACCAATTTTGGTTTTTGTTTGAGCCTCACCATTTACAGCTGCAAAGATGAATGCACTGATTATCAATACTAATTTAATTCTATTCATATTATTTTTGGTTATTTAAAAATTTAAAATTCAAAGGGCAAAATTATTAATTTCAATCAAATTTGCAAATTAACTAATCCTCATCAGATTCAGTAGCATTACCTTCTCCAGGGGTATATCCCATGCTCTGCAAAATATCGTCGCTTTTGTCTAATTTTTCATTGGCATAAAGCATGGTTGCTCCACTTGCTTTGTCGAAAATAATAGAGAGTCCTTTCTGTTCTGCGTAGGCTTTAATGGCATTAAAAACCTTATCTTGTAAGGGAGCAACTAATTCTTGGCGTTTTTTGAATAAATCACCATCTCTACCAAAACGATCTCTCTTTAATTGACTCAACGCTTTTTCTTTAGTCAAAATCTCTTCCTCGCGTTGTTTTTTAAGGTCTGCGGGCAGCAATATTGCATCGGTCTGAAATGCCTTATAGAGTCGTTCTACTTCTGCTACTTTCTCTTCAATTTCAGCTTGATATTGTTTTGAAAGTGCATCTAGTTGTTTTTGAGCCATGTTATATTCTGGAATATTCTTAAGAATATAGTCCGTATCAACATAAGCAAATTTCTGAGCTTGGGCAAAACCCGTTATTCCTATTATAAAAAGGAACACCAAACTTGATTTAATCAATGTATTCATTTTATTCAAATTGATTTATAATTTTGAAATTTAGAAAAACATGATGGCTATGACATAAATTGTACCAAAAAAATAAAAATTAACAATTTTTAATCAATGGAACCATTCATACTAAAGTGAAACTGATTTCCAGCCATTCCCGGATAGCCGGGGATTGGGTCAAATCCATAGGCCCAATCCAGTCCAAGGAGACCAAACATAGGCAAATAAATACGTGCTCCAAACCCTGCTGAACGGTGTGTATCGAAGGGATTATAATCACTCAATTTAGCCCATGAGTTCCCTGCTTCTAAGAACCCAAGGACAAATACGGTAGCCATTGGATTTAAACTAATTGGGTAACGCAATTCAAGCGTATATTTTGAATAAACCGTAGCTCCTGTTGGAGGTGATAATGAGTTATTGGTATAACCTCTCATGCCCACCAATTCTCTTCCATCCATTGAGTAACCACTAAGTCCATCACCTCCCAAATAAAACCTTTCGAAGGGAGGATATCCAATCTGTTCGTTGTAATAGCCTAAAAAGCCCATTTTTGCGCGAGTAAATAATACCAATTTTTGATTGTCTTTGTGTTTTCCTATCCCTGTAAACCACGAAATTCCAATCTTCCATTTATAGTATTCAACCCATGCAAATTTGACATTGTCTTCCATGCCTCCATAATTTTTACCATTAAATAAACTGTAAGGAGGCGTAAACTGAATACTGGTGCTAATGTCTGAACCTGAAGTTGGATAAATAGGTTTATCCACTGAATTTCTGCTAATTGCAAAGGTATAACTAAGATTGTTAGAAGAACCATTTTTAAAGGAAAGCACATTGGCATAATTCTCTAATCGGTAGTTTTGGTAACTTAGGCTATGATAGACACTAAAATAGTCATCGGGCCATTGTAATCGCTTACCCAAACCAAGGGTAACTCCGGAAATAATCATGGCAGCCCTATTTACATCACCCTTGGTAAGTCCATTGGATTGCACTGAAGAATAAGCAGAAAGAGTTAAAGACGTTGGTTTTTTACCACCTAACCATGGCTCGGTAAAGGAGGCACTGTAGGATTGATAATAAATTCCATTGGATTGAATGCGCAAGGATAGCTTTTGTCCATCGCCAGCAGGAATAGGCCTCCACTCCGATCCTTTGGTTACACCTTTGATAGAAAAATTATTAAAGGAAACGCCAACCGTACCCACTAAAGCATTCATACCCCAACCCAATGACATTTCAATTTGATCTGAGCTAGTTTCTTCCACAATGTATTCAATATCTACAGTCCCGTCGGCAGGATTAGGCTTGGGATTAACATTAAGTGTTTCAGCATTAAAGTATCCTAACTGTGCCAATTCACGTTGGGTTCTAATAATATCGGCTCGATTGAACAACTGACCGGGTTTGGTTCTAATTTCTCGCAAAATAACATGATCATGAGTTTTTGAATTCCCTTTCACGGTCACATGCTTTACGCGTGCTTGCTTACCTTCGTAAATTCGTATTTCGATATCAATGGTATCGCCATTAACTCTACTTTCAACAGGATTGATATTTGAAAACAGATATCCTTGATTCATATATAAACTATGAACATCTCCTTTTTCCATATCCATATAAAGGTGCTTTTCAAGTTTTTGGCGGTCATAAACCTCCCCTTTTTTAATGCCTAAAACTTTACTTAAAATTTCACTCGAATACTTGGTATTTCCAACCCATTTAATATCTCCAAAGTAGTATTTATTTCCTTCAATTACCTTAATATCAATAGCAATGAATTTACTATTGATCTTTCTGATGGTATCGGAAACCAAACGAGCATCTCGATACCCCAAGGCACTGTATCCTTCAATTAACAAGTTAAGGTCCTCTTTATATTTTGATTCAATATATTTGCTTGCTTTCCAAAATCGATATAAACTAAAGGTTTTTGTTTCTTGAAATTGCTTTCTTAGAATAACATCAGAAACACTTTCATTTCCTTCAAAATTAATGCTTGCAATCTTTACCTTTTTCCCTTTGGTAATATCAAAAACCAAGGTTACATAATTGCCGTCGTGAGTGGTATCCCTAACTTCTGTAATATTGGTTTTGACATTTAAAAAACCTTTCTCGATAAAATATTTATTGATAATACCTTCAGACCGAATTAAAAGATTCCTATTAATCCCGCTTCCTTTCATGATTCCTAGTTTTTCGCGCAAATCATCGGCTTCTGATTTATGAACATTACGAAAACTAAACTTATCAAGTTTAGGCTGTTCAACAAGGTCGATATTGAGGAAGATTTGATCGCCCACAATTTTTGTATAAGAAACTTCAACACCTTCAAAAAGCTCTTCTTTCCATAAGTTCTTAATTGCTTTGGCAATATCATCACCGGGAATGGTAACCTTTTCGCCAACGCTAAGCCCTGAGAGCATAATAAGGACTTTATTGTCCATATATTTAACTCCAGAAATGGTGATATCGGCAATAACATATTCTTTTGGCTTGGAGTAATCAATCTGATTGCCAGAAAGCTGTACCTGCGCAAAAAGAGTTGAAGAAAGGATAATTAGGGCTAAAAATAGGATAATTTTATTCATTGCTTCCTGCTAGGATTCTATTTGTTCACTTGTTTTTCCAAATCGACGCTCTCTGTTTTGATAGTCAAGGAGCGCTTTATAAAAATCGTCTTTCTTAAAGTCGGGCCAAAGAACTGGAGTAAAATACAGCTCGGCATAGGCCAATTGCCAGAGTAAAAAATTACTAATTCTCATTTCACCACTGGTTCGAATCATCAATTCGGGATGGGGCGTATTATGAGTCATCAGGTTGCTTTCAAAAAATTCTTCAGTTATCTCAGAAGGTTTAAGTAGGTTATTTGTTACAGCAAGAGCAATTTTTTTTGTTGCTTCTATTATTTCAAATCTACTTCCATAGCTCAAAGCAAGCACTAAAGTTAAGCGGGTATTACCAGAGGTAGCCTCCACTGCTCTCAGAAGTTCATCCCTGCTTTTTGCGGGAAGCGCATTTAAATCGCCAATGGTCTGAAGCCGTATATTATTCTTTTGCAATACTTTAACCTCTTTATTAATGGTAGAAATGAGCAAACTCATTAGCGCTTGAACTTCTGATTTAGGCCGATTCCAATTTTCAGTTGAAAAAGCATATAAGGTTATAAATTCAATTCCAAGTTCAGCGGCAGCTTCAGTAACTTCTCTAACAGGTAAAACGCCATTTTGATGTCCAAAAACTCTTAACTTACCTTGCTTCTTAGCCCAACGTCCATTGCCATCCATAATAATGGCCACGTGACGTGGTAGTTTATTTAAGTCAATCTGCTCTTTTATCATCCTAATGATTCTACAATTTTAGTGCTCATATTCACGATAATAGCTCTTGTTGCGGTAAGCTGGACAGTTTCCTTTACGGGGACCAACAATCTTAAACATCACCGTCAAACCAGCGATACTGTACCAATCATTCTCGTCTTTTCCACCCCTTTGACTTCCAGAAGGATAATTAGACTTCTGCATATCCATATAAGCTTGAAAATCGGCATTATTAACAGGTTGTCCATTAGGTCCAATGCTTATATCCCATCCGGCAGCAATCACTTCATCCTCAAATACACGATTGGATAATGCTGACGCCACTGCCCCTTTTTCTGCTTTTAAGATGGAAACATCAGCATACTCAGTACTTACATCGTCAATGTAATCGGTAAAAGTTTTGCGCATCCCCCATTCCAGTCCAATGCTGAGTTTTGAGGTGAGGCTCCATTTGATACCGCCACCAAAAGGAATTGAAAAACTTGAAAGTTTATAATATTTTTTATCAGGGTAATAGGTTAGTCCTTGTCCTTCGGTACCAAGTGGTTGCAACTCGTATTCAACACCCATATAAGTTGTTTTGGGATTGAAGCTAAATATGCCCACACCACCAAAGATATAGGGCGTAAATCGATGATTCTTGCTCCCAGGCTCATACTCCAAAAAGTTAATTTCAAAACCTGCTTCAATATCAAGAATCTGACTGTAAAAATCTAAATTTTTGTACTGAATATTTTCTTTATTGTATTTACTATCTCCAATAACTTTACCATAATGTCCGGCAATTTTTACTGCAAAACGATTATTGATATTGTATCGATAATTCAATCCAAAAGCGTAACTTGGAGTGCTAAAAATTCTACTTTCAACCAAATCACCCATATAATAAGTGATACCAACGAATGGTCCAATTTCGTGATGTTGGGCACGTAAACCAATTGTGGAAAAAACTACAAAAACGATTATGATAAACTTCTTCATAGAAAAGAAAATAATGTTTATAAACTCTCTTAACAATAATTTATTGTTGCTACAACAAAGCGCAAATTTAATTTTTATTTAATTATCTTACAACATATTTAATTATCTTAAAATCAATTTCTTGAATCAAGACCCCAATTCAATTTTTCGCGAATCGTATCAAAATAGCTCCTATTTCCTAGCTGAATCAGATTGATACTAAAATCGTTCTTACAAATAATTAATTCTGTGGTGGTACTTACGGTTTGAAAGCGAGAATCGAGCCCCATAATAAAGCTACTTGCTCGACCTTGAATACGAAGCTTTAAGACGCTATTGTTGGATATTACGATGGGACGAACGGTGAGGTTATGGGCCGCTATTGGACTAATAATAAAATTTTCAGAACCAGGCATCACAATGGGGCCACCAACAGCCAAGTTATACGCCGTTGAACCAGTGGGTGTAGCTACCAATAAACCGTCGGACCAATAGCTATTTAAAAATTGATCATTGACGTAAACATGGGTCACAATCATACTCAGCTGGTCATTTTTCTGTATGGTTATTTCGTTTAGGGCAAAATTAAGTTTACCAAAAAGATTATCATCAGTGCGAATGGAAAGTAAAGTGCGTCGGTCGAGAATATAATTATTATTTAGAACCGCTTCAACGGCCATTTCTACTTCGTCATGCGAAACACTGCTCAAAAACCCCAGCCTTCCCATGTTGATACCCAGAATGGGAATATTACTATCGCCTACCAATGTGATGATATCGAGGATACTTCCATCGCCACCGATGCAAAAAAAAACATCGGGTTTGTGGTCAAAATCGGAAAGGGATTGATAGATTTTTGGTTGATGCTTAAACTTTACAAAAGATTTTAACTCATTGTAAAGCATTTGGTTAACATAAATTTTACAATGGTATTTCTCAAGTTTAGTTATCATTGTTTGATAATTATCCTGATACTTATCAAAATACTGAATCCCGTAAAGTGCTATGCGCATGACAATTAAATTAAACTTATTACAACGAAGGCCAAAGAAAAATAGTTACAAACCTTGGGGCTTTGTTTTACTACTAAACATTAAAAATGACTTAATAAAATCATGAATATCTCCATCCATCACTGCTTGAACATTGGAGGTTTCAAAAGAGGTTCTGAGGTCTTTAACCAGTTTATAAGGATGCATCACATAGCTTCGAATTTGAGAACCCCATTCAATTTTAAGCTTACTATCCTCGATGGCTTGTTGATCGGCCATCTTTCTCCTAAGTTCAAGTTCGTATAGTTGAGATTTAAGCATTCGCAAGGCTTTATCTCTGTTTTGAAATTGCGAACGCGTTTCTTGGCATTCGATAACGATGCCACTAGGTTCGTGCTTTAACCGGACTGCGGATTCAGTTTTATTTACATGCTGCCCACCCGGTCCACTCGACCGAAAAGTATCCCACGAAATATGTGCAGGATTGATGTCGATGACAATATTATCATCCACCACCGGGTAAACATAAACGGAAGCAAAGCTGGTATGTCGTCGATTGGCTGAATCAAAAGGAGAAAGGCGCACCAGACGATGAACTCCATTTTCGGCTTTAAGAAAGCCATAAGCATTTTCGCCTTCAAATTCGATACTCACCGATTTAATTCCAGCCACATCGCCATCTTGCTGATCTACAATAGAAACCTTAAAATTTTGACGTTCACCATACCTCATGTACATTCGCATGAGCATTTGAGCCCAATCTTGGCTTTCGGTTCCTCCGGCACCCGGATTAATTTGAAGAATAGCCCCAAGCCTATCGCTTTCAGACTGAAGCATATTGAGCATTTCCAAATCCTCAGTAAGATTGATGACTTTTTGATATTGCAAATCTAAATCAGTTTCTTCAGCTTCCTGATTGAGATAAAACTCATAAATCACCTCAAGGTCATCCCTTTCTGCTGCCACAGCATTATAAGATTCGATCCATTTTTTCTTTTCTCTTATAATTTTTAGAAAAGATTCTGCTTCTTTAGGATTTTGCCAGAAATCTGGAGCTTGGGTTTTTAACTCTTCTTCTTCAACTTCAATAATTTTTCGATCCAAGTCAAAGATACCCCCTTAAGGCTTCAATCCTTTCAGAGAGTATTTCAATATTCTCTTTACTAATCATCTATGTTAATTTTGTTATCATTCAATATTTTTATTACAAGTTGTGACTCGTAACCTTTTCTCATGGCGTATTGGAGTATTTTTTGTTTATCCTTAAATGCCAATGGTTTTTTAAATTCTGTAATTTTACGTTGAATTATTTGCATTAATTTTTCTCTATATAAATCATCATCCAGCTCCTTCAAATATTGAGCAATGATTTCCTTTCCAATATTTTTCTGAATCAAAGCATTCGTAATTTTAGCTCTTCCCCAGCCTTGATTGAGTTTACTGCGTACAAAGAGTTCTGCAAATCGAATGTCGTTATAGAATCCTTGCTCCATTAGTTGGTTTATCAAAGGCAGTTTCAAGGATTCTGGAACGCCTAATGCTCTCATTTTTTGAGATATATCCAAAGAGCAGCGTTCTTGAAAAGCACAATAGCGCTCCATTTTTTGAAGAAAAAAAGAAATATCAAAGGTTTGATTCATTGTATTTTTGCGTTTCAATGCAAAAGTACACAAAAAACAAAAGGCGACAGGGTTGCTGTCGCCTTTAAATAAGGATAATAGTTACAGTTACTCTATTAGAGTTTTATTTCGTCACCTTCTTTGTTAAACATGTGATACTCAAGAAAATGATATGAGTTAACCGCCTTTAGTTTTACCCATCGGTGGTATTTTATAAACCATTTCCATTGGTGATTATAAATTCCTTTTCCAAAATACGCAAAGATGAAAGGATGAACTCTTAATTCGACATATTTCTCATTTTGGTCTTGAAAAATGTACCTCAAATTGTTTTCAATTTCATCGGTAATCAAAACGGAAGCCTTAACTTCGCCAGTACCTTGGCAGACGGGACATTGTTCTAATATTTCGATTTCCATTTCAGGACGAACCCGTTGGCGGGTAATTTGAATTAGCCCAAACTTTGACACCGGCAAAATGGTATGTCTTGCTTTATCGGTTTTCATTTCGTCTCGAAGGTAATCGAAAAGCTTACGACGGTTTTCTTTGTCCACCATATCGATAAAATCGATAACAATGATTCCACCCATATCTCGCAAACGTAGTTGTCTAACGATTTCTTTGGCTGAAACGAGATTGGTTTCGTAAGCCCCAGTTTCTTGGTTGAGTTCTTTCTTAAGCCTATGACCACTATTGACATCAATAACGTGCATGGCTTCGGTGTGTTCAACAATGAGGTAAGCTCCTGATTTCATGCTTACTTTTTTACCAAAAGAGCTTTTTATCTGCTTATCGACATTAAAATGTTCGAATACGGGAACTCTGCTTTTATGGAGTTTTACAAGATCCTTTTTTTCAGGAGCAATGGTAGCCACATAATTTTTAAGTTCAGCAGCCAGTTTCTCATCATCAACCACAATGCTGTTAAAGCTTTCATTAAGAAGGTCTCTTAGCAAGGTTGAAGTACGACTTAGTTCACCATGAATTCGGTTTGGGGCTTCTGCATTCTGAAGTTTTTCAACTGCGTTAGTCCACTTTTCGACCAAAGAATTCACGTCAGCTTCCAATTCTGACAATTTACGATTTTCGGCTACGGTACGTACAATGATTCCAAAATTAGCCGGCTGAATGCTCCGCACTAATTTTTTGAGTCTATTTCTTTCTTCGAAATCTTTGATTTTTTGAGAAACAGAGATTCGATTTGAAAAGGGTACTAAAACCAAATAACGACCAGGGAAAGCAATTTCGCTGGTAATTCTTGGTCCTTTGGAGCTTATGGGTTCTTTGGCTACTTGTACCAGAATATTCTGATTTACAGCTAAGACATCTTGAATTCGACCCGTCTTTAATATTTCGGGTTCAAATTCAAAATCCTTAATAAGTAAAGGCGGTTTTTTGGAATTATTAACCAGTTTAACATATTTATTCAAAGAACGAACTTTAGGACCTAGATCGTGATAATGCAAAAAAGCATCTTTCTCGTGTCCTACATTAACAAAGGCAGCATTAAGCGCAGGGGTAATTTTTTTAATCTTACCAAGGTACAAATCGCCGACACTGTAGTTATTATCCTGTTTTTCCTTATGAATCTCTGTTAATAGTCCATCTTCAAGAAGCGCTATTGAGATATCATTGGAATTGACATTGATAATTAAATCTTTTTCCACGGCATTAATTTAAAATATTTATAGCATATCGACTCTCGATATACTTAAAGTTTAAGGGGGCCGTTGAATCCATTTCCGAAAACAAAAGGGATTTAAAAGTTATACGCTTATGGCAGAGCTCTAAGCAAAATCCGAATAAAATCGGTAGGTCATAAAACAAAACAATTACATGAAAAGCATTCATGTAATTGTTCTGCATGTTTAATCGATCAAAAGACTATTTTTTCTTATGACGATTTTTGCGTAATCTTTTTTTACGCTTGTGGGTGGACATTTTATGTCTTTTTCTTTTTTTACCACTTGGCATTTTAATTCAATTTTAAAGATTACTTACTTCCTTTAACTTCTAAAACAAAAGTTTTAGCAGGTTTGAAAGCTGGAATACGATGAGCTGGGATTTTGATGGTTACATTTTTAGAAATGTTACGACCTGTTTTTTCAGCTCTTTCTTTGATGATGAAAGAACCAAATCCACGCATATAAACATTTTCACCATTAATCATGGCACCTTTTACTGATTCCATAAAGGTTTCTACTACAGATTGAACAGCAATCTTCTCAATTCCGGTTTTGTTAGCAATCTCTGCTACGATTTCAGCTTTTGTCATTTCTATTAAGTTTTTATATGAATATTTATTTCAAATCGGGCTGCAAAGATAAAATAAAATCCTAATTACAAAGTTTTTTTTTATTTTTTTGCATGATAATCTTCACTTTATAAAAACTTTGGGCAAATCTATGGATCAATTGCTTTTAAACTGGTATTACAATAACGCACGTCAACTGCCTTGGCGTGAGAATATTGACCCCTATTCCGTATGGCTTAGCGAAATAATTCTACAACAAACACGTGTTAATCAGGGACTTCCATACTACAATAGTTTTGTAGAAAAATTTCCTAACCTGCAAAGTTTTGCCCTTGCCACGGAAGAGGAAATCCTCAAAACTTGGCAAGGATTGGGCTATTATAGTCGCGCAAGAAATATGCATCGTTGCGCTCAACTGGTATTAAATCAGCACCAATCTGTCTTTCCAGAAGAAATATCGGCCTTAAAAAAGCTTCCTGGGATCGGAAATTATACTGCTGGAGCCATTGCTTCCATTGCTTATGGACAAAAAACTCCAGCCATCGATGGCAATCTAATTAGAGTTTGTAGTCGAATTTTGGGCATTTACGAACCTCCGTATTCTAGATTAATGTTTGACAAGATTCACTCTTTTGTACTTGAACTAATGGTAAATAGCAAACCTGGAGACATCAATCAAGCTCTAATGGAACTGGGGGCTACACTTTGCTTGCCTAAAAATCCAAATTGCGAAAATTGTCCCATCAGTGACCATTGCTATGCTTTTGAGAATAAAACTCAGAGTGAATTACCATTACCCAAAAAGAAAACCTTAGTGAAAGATTTGTTTATGTATTTTCTCATTATAGAAAGCGATGAAACTATCTATATTGAACAACGGCCTTCTGTAGGTATTTGGGCCAAGCTTTATCAGTTACCTTTAATCGAATCAAAATCAGAATTACCATTCCCCGAACTTTTTCAAGCAATAGCCACAAAAATTTCGAGTCAAAACTTTACTATTGTTAAAATATCAAAACCAATAATTCATAAACTTACCCATCGTAAGATAATTGCCTCATTCATAACGGTAAATCTCGGATTTGAACATAAAATACCCCATGTATTGTTGGTTAAAAAAACAGACCTAAATAAATATCCCTTTCCTCAATTAATTGCAGACTTTTTTTCCAAAAATCACCCCTCTTAAACGTTCCATTTTTTGCCTATTTTCGCATGCTATACTAAGACATGAAATCCATAATGACAAAAATTATTCTGTTAAGCATAGGTCTTCTAACATTTTATGCAAATACGCTAAAAGGCCAATGTATTGACAATTTAAATTTAGGTGCAGATACCAATATTTGTGCTGGTCAGTCGGTGCAACTAAATGCAGGAACTGGATATTGGCAATACCTTTGGAGCAATGGTTCCACTGCCAATAACATTACGGTTAATACTTCAGGAGATTATTGGGTAAAAGCTCGTTTTAAGAGCCCTTCTAACCTTGTGATTAATGGTGATTTCACTTACGGTAATTTCTACCTCTCCACCAACTATACCTTAGGCACCGGTGGACCATGGGGAATCCTTTCGTATGAAGGAACCTACGCCATGACCACCAACTCAAACCTTGTCCATACCAATTTTGCAAGTTGCACCGATCACACTTCTGGAACAGGTCAAATGATGGTGGTAAATGGATCTTCGGTTTTAAATCAAGCTATTTGGTATCAAACCATTTACGTGCAACCCAATACCGACTACGTTTTTTCTTCGTGGTTTACCTCGGTGATATCTGCCAGTCCGGCTGTTTTGAATTTTAGAATCAATGGAAATCCCATTGGGCCTTTAGTTAATGTGAGCTCCGTGACCTGCAATTGGCAAAATTTTTACCAACTTTGGAATAGCGGCACAAGCACCACTGCTACCATTAGCATCACTAATCAAAACAATTCGGGTGGTGGAAATGACTTTGCTATGGATGATATCTTTTTTGGACAAATTTGCGATTTCTACGATACCATTCATGTGCAAGTGCTTCCGTATCCAGCAGTTAACTTGGGAAATGACACCATACTTTGTGCGAGCGATTCATTACTTTTAGATGCTTCAAATGTGGGAAGCTCGTACCTTTGGAACACAGGAGCTACATCACAGCAGATTTATGCAGTACAGAATGGTAATTATAAAGTTATGGTCAGTAATCAGCAATGTTCCTCATCGGATTCAATTGC
>DZDC01000051.1:14383-15970 GCA_022736595.1 Draconibacterium orientale
TTTGGAGATACGGTTTGTAAAGGAGATACGGCATTTTTATCCGTTCAGCATTATCATATCAACAGTATTTTGTGGCCTGATGGTCAAACCACTTTTGACATTGCTATACCCAATGCAGATGAAAATTCATATCAGGTAACAATGACCGATATTTTTGGATGCCACTTTGATACCCTATTAAAGATTGAACTCAGTCCTGGATTTAATCTTATAACTACAGGAGACACCATAGTTTGCAAAGGAATGCCATTGATTCTTAAAGCTTACAATGGAAACACTTTTTTATGGGATAATAACTCAACCCAGAACACGCGACCAGTTCAAACCTTAACTGATGGCAGTTATTGGGTGATTGGTGCCGATGCATATAGTTGTAAAGATAGCAATGCCATAAAAGTAACGGTAGTCCCCTATCCTGATCCACTCACGGTAGATGTGCCAAAAGATAGTTTATGTCGAGGCGAAACCATTTTAATAAGTGCCTATGGAGCAGACTATTATGAATGGAGTACCGGCGCCATTGGCAACTCAATTGTTTTACAACCTTTAAATCCTGTAAATCAATACTCACTTTTAGGATATTTTCAAGATAATTATACCCGTTGTGCCGACTCTTTATATTTTAAGATTGTTTCCAGCAATTGCAATCATTTTTACATCCCAACAGCATTTAGTCCTAATGGTGATGGTCTAAATGATCAATTTGGAGTTGATGGACAAGTATTTATGGTAGAATCTTATCATATTTATATTTATGACCGATGGGGAAATTTAGTTTTTCAATCCGAAAAGGTTTTTGAACATTGGGATGGAACAATAAATAAATCAGGACAAAAGGTAGCCGATGTGTACAGTTACATTGTCAAAATAAAAGAACCCGGAAGAGATGAATACTCTTTAATTGGAACAGTACATTTGGTTTTATAGCTTATAATTTTTTAAACCAGCTATTTTTCTTCCACTTCACGCCTTTAATTTCCACCTCTTTCGAAAGCTTAGCCTCAATTACAATTCCTGTCAAATCCAGTGTCACTGGAGCAAAAATGGAAGCTTTGCATGGTATTCCACCAATAATTTGATCTTCACTTAAATATAACTGTTTAAGATTCCCTTTTGAGTCAAATAAGGTCTGTATGCCTTTAGAACTTTGGTGTTTAGGATTGCCCTTAATTAGGATACCATTGAGAATGGTATCATTAGGAAAACAACAAATTAACTCCCCGTTTCCTTTAAATATCAACCAACTATTGGCAGGAAATACTACTGCATTCCATTGATAAGGTTTACTAATTTTCACCATTTCCGGTTTCCAATCTTTGGTAAAGTGCAGCCATTCGTTGGGATAAATACTTAAGTTTTGGCAAGTTGTTTCTTGTGCTAGCTTGGCTGCAATAACTGTGGTATCACCGTTTTGTTTGCTAATATGGTACTTTACAGATGTGAATCTCATATTATTAACTTCAACATTGGATTGGTTGATGTGTTTGTATTTACATGCGCCTACAAATAACAAGATAAAAATTGGGCTTAACAGTATAAATTTTGAATTCATAGAAAGTAAGTTTTAAGAATTTAGCACAAAAATAC
>DZDC01000185.1 GCA_022736595.1 Draconibacterium orientale
CATTCCCACATTCCCACATTCCCACATTAAAAAATTACCAACCCCCTTTACCTTCTGCCTTATTGCAATCCATTATTCAAACCTCAACGATTCAATGGGGTCGAGCTTGGCGGCTTTGATGGCGGGGAAAAGTCCACTTAACAATCCAACCACTAAACTGACAAACAGGGCAAATAAGATCCACTGCCATGGAATTACAAAGGGACCTTCGGTGAAAATGGCCACCATATTTCCAAGTGAAATTCCTAAGATTATTCCCAAAAGTCCACCCAATTCGGTAATCACCACCGATTCTACCAAAAACTGATTTCTTATGGCGATGTTGTTGGCACCAAGGGCTTTGCGCAAGCCTATTTCGCGGGTGCGCTCACTCACCGATACCAACATGATGTTCATGAGTCCGATGCTTGCTCCCATTAAAGTAATGAACGAAATAATGGCGGCTACAATGCTCAAAAAACCTAAGTTGCTGATCATTTCTTCAGCAATGCTATCGCTGCGCGAAATACTGAAGTTGTTATCTTCCCCGGGTTTTAATTTGCGGATGACTCTGAAGATTCCGGTGGCTTCGTCCACGGCTTGATTGAGCATATAGGCATCGTAGGCCAGACAGTGGATGTTGAGGCTTAAGCCAGGGTGGTAATACTTTTGACGTAAATGGGTGAGGTTGATAAACACCCGCCTATCGCCTCCAAAACCCATACTGCTGCCTTTGGATTTGAGCACTCCAATCACTTTGTATCGGGCGGCATCCATCACCACAATTTTACCCACTGCAGGGGAATTTCCAAAAAGGGTGGTGGCTACTTCACTGCCTAAAATCAGTGAATAGCTTCCGCTTTGGGTTTCTTGGGGGGTGAAATTACGTCCCGATTCAAGTTCGTAACCTGCGGTAATTAAATAGTTTTCGTCAATACCATCCACTCCAATGTTGGGATTGGTTTTTTTGTTTTCGTATTTCAAAGTTCTCCCAAAACTTGCATTGGAACTCACCGATACGACGGCAGGAAAATGATATCTACTTTTAAAAAGGCGGACTTCTTCGTAATTGATGGATTTATAGTCGATGCGTTCGTGGCCACGCTTCGACATTTTAACACTTTGGGTGTTGTTGATGGTGAAGGTGTTGCTTCCCATTCTCGCAAAATCTTCTCTTATACTACCCTTCACCGATTCTAAGGCGGTAAGTATGCCCACCAATGCCATTATTCCGATGGCCACAATGAGAATGGTGAGCGCAGCGCGAAGTACGTGCGACCGAATACTTTTAATGGCTTCTCGAATGTTTTCCTGAAGCAGATTTTTATTCATTGGATTTTAGCTGCGCTTTGAGCTGTAATAGAAAGCCTTTTACCTCTTCAAGTGAATTGATAATGTCCACTTTGTTGGCCATGTCCGCAGGATTGTCCGACATTTTTTCTTTGGCACCTTGCAAGGTAAAACCTCTTTCTTTAACCAAATGATGAATGATGCGCAGATTTTTGACGTCTTCATCGCTGTACATTCTTCGGTTTTTGGTGCTTCGTTTGGGTTGTAAAACCTCAAATTTGCTCTCCCAAAAACGTAATAGTGAAGCGTTTACATCAAACATTTCAGTGACTTCTTTCAACGAATAGTAAAGCTTCTTTATTTCAGGCTTTTTGTAGGGCATGGGATAAAAATTTGCCGTAAAGATAAACATTTACCACGGTTCAATTTCAGGCTAACCAGAAAAAAAATCAAGGGTAGCCTCTCCCCTACCACAAAAATAAATTTTGAAGTGTTTTATCGGAACTTAAGGTGGTTTTTGTATTAAAACTCAGCTTGCTTTGGGGCTCTAGGGAAAGGAATCACGTCGCGGATGTTGCCCATTCCAGTCACAAAAAGCATCAAACGCTCAAAGCCTAAGCCATAGCCACTATGAGGCACGGAGCCAAAACGACGGGTATCCAAAAACCACCACATTTCTTCTTCAGGGATGTGCATGGCTTTCATTTTCTCAAGCAAAACCTCCAATCGCTCTTCGCGTTGTGAGCCTCCCACAATCTCTCCAATGCCAGGGAAGAGAATATCCATGGCTCTCACAGTTTTACCATCTTCGTTCATGCGCATATAAAAGGCTTTGATGGCTGCGGGGTAGTCGATGAGGATAACTGGTTTTTTGAAGTGTTTTTCAACCAAATAGCGCTCATGTTCTGATTGCAAATCGGCGCCCCACTCTTCGATAAGGTAATCGAATTTCTTGTTTTTATTGGGTTTAGAGTTTTTCAAAATATCAATAGCCTCGGTATAGGGCAGGCGAACAAAATCGTTGTCAGCCACAAATTGAAGCTTTTCGATGAGTTCCATGCTGCGGTCTTCGGCTTTTTTACTTTGCTCTTCTTCCTGCAAGCGCTTGCTCAAAAACTCTAAATCTTCCATGCAATGATCCAAAGCATAACGAATGACGTATTTCAGCATGCTTTCTGCCAAGTCCATATTGTCGTTAAGATCGTTGAACGCCACTTCAGGTTCAATCATCCAAAATTCGGCCAAGTGGCGTGTGGTATTGGAATTTTCGGCTCTGAATGTTGGGCCAAAGGTATAAACGCTGCCCATGGCTAAGGCGGCCAATTCGGCTTCGAGCTGTCCGCTAACAGTGAGGTTGGTTTTACGGCCAAAGAAGTCGAGCTTATAATTGATTTCACCCGATTCGGTGCGGGGGAGATGGTCTAAATCAAAGGTAGTAACTTGAAACATTTCGCCGGCACCTTCTGCATCGCTTGCTGTAACAATGGGGGTGTGAATATTGTAAAATCCACGTTCGTTGAAAAAGGAATGGATAGCAAAAATCATGGCGTGACGAATGCGGGTAATGGCACCAAAGGTATTGGTGCGAAAGCGTAAGTGGGCATTTTCACGCAGAAATTCTAAACTATGCTTCTTGGGTTGTAATGGATATTTCTCGGCATCGGCAAGCCCCAGAACCTCCAACTTTTCAGCCACCACTTCCATACTTTGGCCACTGCCAGCAGAAGCTTTTAATATACCTTCAACGCTGATGGAGCAACCCACAGTGATATTATTCATGGTATCTTCGCCCATAAGCGCAAAATCCACTACAATTTGAAGGTTTTGCAAAGTGGTGCCATCGTTAAGGGCCACAAAAGCCACATTCTTACTTCCTCTACGGTTACGAACCCAACCTTTAACTAATACCTTTTGCTCTTGAGCCGTGCTGGCAAATAATTCTTTTACTGTTGAACGCTTCATATTGTATTTCAGTGTTTTAAATATTATTCTGAGGACCTATTTTTAGGTGCTTATCGGTTTGCAAAGGAACAAAAAAAATGGTTAAGCTAAGATTCTAATATCAATAAAATTGTGGTTTGGTGGGTTAAGTTAAGGAACACGGATAACACAGATCGGACGAATTTACACGGATAGTTATATTTCAAAGTTCAAAGTTCAAAGT
>DZDC01000186.1 GCA_022736595.1 Draconibacterium orientale
ATCCCGAATCAATTCGTGTTCAGGACTTCCGCTGCGCTCCAGAAAGTGATAAATTAAAAACGAAGAGTGAAAAACTAAAAACTAAAAGTGAAAAACTAAAATCATAAATCCCAAATCGTAAATCCTAAATTGTAAATCGAAGTGTTTCGGGATTGTTTTTTGGTTTTTCATTCCACAATTCCAACCCTCCATTATTTCTTACGTTTCATAAGATTTTGAAACTTAGAAAAATACATGCTATTGTCCATTTTGCCAGTAAAGTTTTCACTACCGGCACCAATAACGTAAAGGGGGACGGGTGTGGCGGTGTGGTCGTGGCTGGCCCATGAAAAGCCTGCTTTGTGGTTAAGCATATCCACAGCAGTTTGAGCTAAGCCATTGGCGCCTTCATGGTCGAGGTAATCGGCATCAGACTTGCGGCTGGTGTGGTTCACAAAATCGTTGCGATAGGCAGCTTTGAAGAGTGCCATTTCCTCATTACTAAGGGCTAAGCCTTTCTGAGCATTTCCCAAACCAAAATGAAACTGTACGCTTTGCATCACCTCTTCAAAGCTTCGGGGATGGAGGCTGTCGGCAACCCACATTTCTACCTTTTTCTGAAATTTTTGCAAGCTTATGTTTTGGTATTGCATCAATTCGGGTTTAAGATTTTTCTCAATGCCCAAAGCCAAACCTCCAGTTTCGTGATCGGCAGTGACAATAATTAAAGTTTCGTCGGGGTGCTGGAGATAAAATTGATAGGCCTCGTTTACGGCTTTATTAAAGGCAATCACCTCGTAAAGCATGCTCGCACCATCGTTGCTGTGGCAAGCCCAATCTATTTTTCCGCCTTCCACCATCATAAAAAATCCTTTCCCATCTCCCAATATTTCAATTCCTTTAGAGGTAAATTGCGCCAAACTTAAATTTCCTGCAATGCTATCGATGACCCATGGAAATTCAGCTTCTGCCTCGAGGATGGGGTTGGTAACCAGTAGATTTGAATTGCCATATTTCAATTGGTTAAAACCTTCAATGCTGTTAATCCATTGATAACCTTTGTTTTGAGCTATGGCATAAGCATCAGCTTGGTCCCCTTTTTTGCCTTTGGAATCTATTAAACCGCCGCCACCAAAATATTCAAATCCGCTTTGAGGCAATTCCAAAGCAATTTCATAATACATATTTCGGCTGTTTTGGTGGCCGTAAAATCCAGCGGGTGTCGCGTGGTTGATGCCCACCGAACTCACTATGCCAATATTAAAACCTTCGGCATGAGCCCACTCAGCTATAGAAAAGTAGGTACTATCGGTATTGGGCGATTTCAGCAGCCGACCATTATTGGTTTTGTGTCCGGTGGAAATGGCAGTGATTGAAGCCGAGGAGCAGGTGATGTAATCGTTTGCCGAGTAAGTGGTCATAAAATTCTGAACAGGAAATTGATTGTAAACCAACGATTGCCCCTCTTTGGATGTGGGATTGAGAAAAAGATTGGTGGCATAACTCTGATTTTGTCCCATTCCATCTCCAATGAAAAGGAAGATGTATTTGGGTTGTTGGGTTTTACCTGGTTTAGCCTCGCTCGTAAGGCTGATGAAGTTCATGAATGAAAATAGCATCATGAACAAAACTAAGTTCGATATTTTAGACATATAGTTATTGATTTACAAAAGTTTATATTACATTCAATAGATTAATCCAGCCTGTTTTTCGATGGAAAAGCGCCTCGGAATACTTCGCACAAAACTATATTTTTTAGCAAGAATCAAAGTTAAGAAATAGCAACTATTTCAAAAAGCTAATTAATGTTTGGTTGCTGGTTTTGATTTTTGGGTTAACAGCGGCTTTATATCTCTGAAATACAGCAAGCTTAGGTAGGCCAAGAGCAGGGCAGTATTGAAGGCCAACTTGAGGTAAAGATGTGGAAATTCGAGCAGCAAACTGATGATGTAAAGGCCTAAAGCTGCACCAAGGTATTGGGCGATAGTTCGCAAATTGTAAGGGATTGGGTAGTGTTTTTGACCCAAAAAATAGGAGATCAAGACCATGCTTCCGTAGCAAATAAAGGTAATCCAGGCCGAAGCATAGTAACCCCAAATGGGAATGAAAACGAAGTTGAGCACCAGAGTCAATACAGCTCCAAAAATACTAATGTAGGCCCCAAACTTGGTTTGATTGGTGAGTTTGTACCAAATGGATAGGTTGTAATAAAGCCCCAAGAACAAATTGGCCAACAACAAAATGGGAATCACAGGGGCTCCTGAGCGAAAATCTTTGCCCACAAAATGTATAATCAAATCCATATAAAGCATGGTTCCTAAGAAGATGAGTGCGGTAACCATGACAAAATAATTCATCATCTGAGCATAGGTTTGGCGGGCTTCCTTGTGTTTTTCTTGGGCAAAAAAGAAAGGTTCAGCGGCATATCGATAGGCCTGAATAAAAATGGTCATAAGAATCGAAATCTTATAAACCGCACCATAAATTCCGAGCTGTTCCATGGCAATGCCATCGGGGAGTAGATATTTTAACAACACTCGGTCTATCACTTCGTTAACAACTCCGGCAAGGCCAAATACAAGCAAGGGAAGTGCGTAACGCAACATCTTTTTTAGAAGTTCCACGCTGAACATCCCTTTGAATGCTGAAGGTGCAGGAATCAGAAAGAGGAGCATCAATCCACTGCTAATCAAATTACTTATAAAAATATAATCTACCTTTTGGTCGGCCATATACCAACTGCTGCACCAGAGCGAAAAGGAGGAATCGGGGAAATGACTGAGAAGATAAGGAATAAAAAGGATGAAAAATAGATTGAGGCCAATATTCGAAAAAATGCCCAAGAGTTTGATGCTCACAAATTTGATGGGTCTATTTTGTTGTCTCAATTTTGCAAAAGGCAGGGTTGTGAGGGCATCAAAAACCAAAATCCATGCTAAATAGGCGATGTATTGGGGTTTCAATTCGTATTCAATAAGTTGAGCTAAAGGAGTTTGCAAGGCTAAAACCAGAATGATAAAAAGGATGGACGTGAAGGTGAGGGAAAGGAAGCCAGTGGCAAACACTTTTTTGGGTTCAGCGGTGGATTCAGCAAATCGAAAGAAGGCGGTTTCCATTCCGTAGGTCAGCAACACCAACAAAAGGGCGATGTAAGAATAGAGCTCTATAACCGATCCATATCCGGCAGGGTCGAGAACGCGGGTATAAAGGGGCACTAGCAAGTAACCCAAGATGCGTCCAAGAATGCTGCTAAGGCCGTAAAGTGCAGTTTGACCTGCAAGTTTTTTCAGAGGATTCAATACTTCAAAATTTGAAGAGCAAAGTTAAAAAAAAACTTTAGGGCGTTGAAGATTCTTTAACCAATTGTTATTATTATTTTAGTCCAA
>DZDC01000002.1:0-10224 GCA_022736595.1 Draconibacterium orientale
TCGCCACTTTTATAGAAACCTCCCTTACCTCGGTTTGGGAGGTTTTTTGTTTTATATTATTTCGGTAAATTTGTACCCTAATTTTCTGCCAATGAAAAATTCAACAGATTCTCTCTTCCGTTTGTATAAATATCCTTTGCTCCTTGCTGTTTTTTCATTCGTTATTTTCTTTCAAACCTCTTTCTTCTCATTTACCTATTTTGATGATGATGCTGTTCTCATACGTAATCAGAATTTCTTAGAAACGGAAGCTTCTGCCCTTCAAGTCTTAACTTTGGATGCCGAATTTCAAAAGCAATCTATTGAACTTTATCGACCTACACAAAATCTTAGTTTCTTTTTGGAAACTTCTTTATTTCGGTTTAACCCTTCAATCTTTCATAGTTTTAATTGGATTTTACATATTTTTGTGGTACTTCTTCTTTATTTTCTTTTGATCGAGTTTGAAATTGAACCGTTTTTTTCCTTTTTTCTGAGCACTCTTTTTGTCGTACATCCTTTGATTGCATTTGCAGTTTCGTGGTTGCCTGCAAGAGGCGACTTGTTGCTGGCTTTTTTTACCTTAATTAGTTTGATTTCGTATTTTAAGTACCTTAATTTTAAAAAGGGATTTTACTTATTCTTTCACTTTTTGGGATTTGTTTTGGCTTTATTTTCAAAGGAATCGGCTTTGATGATTATACCTTTAATTGTTTTATTTCATATTGTTTATAAAAAGAATATTCAAGAAAAATACTCATATTTGCTCCTGGTTTCGGGCTATATATTTTCAATGATCGTATATTTTGCAATGCATGCCGACGCAGTTGCAGCACCCGTGTCAAATCAATTTGAGATTTCTAATGGTTTTAAAAATATTGGCACCATTCCTGAAACCATTTTTTATCTCTTTTTTCCTTTTAAGATTCCTGTTTTGCCTTTTTATAATACGGTGGTAACCACTTTAGGGGTTGTGCTTATTGGCCTTATTTCATTTATATATTTTAAAAAGGGATTAAAACTATATCAAAGTTTTGGTTTGTTTTGGTTTTTATTTTTTTTAGGTCCAGGTATGCTCTATGCTCCACAATGGTCTTCCTACATTTATGATTATTTGTTGCATCGCACCTATCTACCCTTAATAGGTTTATTGATTTTTATTGGGGTTACTTTTAATTTGTACTTAATTCAACAGCCAAAGAAGTGGGTTTATAGAGTGCTTTTTGGGCTTGTATTCGTTTTATCATTATTAAGTTTATCGTTTTCTAGAAATTTTGCTAACGCATTATCTTTTTGGCAATATGCGGTGGAAACCAATCCTACTTCTGCATTTGCAAATGCCTATTTAGGCAATGCTTTGATGTTAGAAAATAAGTATTCTCGAGCACTTACGTCCTATGATAAAGCGTTAATATTACGTCCTGATTTTGACGATGCATATAGAAACCGAGCGAAAGTTCAACTATTATTAAAAAATTATGAATGTGCTAAAGATGATTTAAAGGTTTTGAATATAAAATTTCCAACTGATAGCCTTGTAAGGTTTCAATTAACAGAGGCTTTTTACGGGCTAAAACAATATGCAGCAGTTATTGACCTTTATAAGGATTCGCCTTTAGCTTCTTTACCTACCAATGTAGTTTATCAGATAGGAATGAGTAACTTGATGTTGAAAGCATACGAAGCCGCACACATTAATTTTAGTTACTTGATTCAAAAGCAGCCTGATGAAATTTCTATTATGCGTGTTTATGCTGTTTCTTGTTCCATGACCCTCCGCGATAAGGCAGCGTTAGAGGTTAACAAAAATATTTATTCAAAGGATAGTAATGATTTTACCTCCATGGTTAATTTAGGTTATGCCCTTTGGCAAGTAGATGCATATGATCAGGCAAAAGAATTATTTCAAAAGGCTCATGCTCTTAATTCCCATAACGTTGATGCTATTTTGGGGTTAATGTTAACTTATTATAAAACAGGTGAATTAAATAGGGTACTTCAGTTAAATCAAAAACTAAGCGTAGAAATGCCATCTTGGTCTTCAAGCTCTAATAAAATTGACTTGCTTTTGGAACAAGGGTATTTGTTTACACCAAAGCAAGCGGAGGTGATCATGCGTTTTTAGTTGTAGTTTGGCTAATTTCACCTGATTTTACCTTACTCAGATATTTTTTAAGATCATGATAAACTTCCCCTGAGAGAAAGTAGAGTCCAATAAGATTTGGGAAAGCCAAAGTTAAAATCATCATATCTGCAAAATCGGTTACTGAACCTAAGTTAGAGGCTGCGCCAATGATGGTAAATGATAAGAAGAAGATAAAAAATCCGTAATGGAGCCATTTGGTGGGTATTCCCCATTTGTCAAAATATTTTTGAAATAGAAATTTGAAACTGTTAAGTCCGTAATAAGACCACGAAATCATGGTGGAAATTGCAAATAGAATTATTGAAATTCCTAGAATATATGGGAACCAGCTAAAAACACTTTCAAAGGCTTTGCTTGTAAGCTGTGCACCATTAAGTCCCATGGCCAAAGATGGTTCATAATAACCAGTAAAAACAATTACTAAAGCGGTCAAAGTGCAAATTACAACGGTATCAATTACTGGCTCTAGTAAGGCGACCAATCCTTCGCTAACAGGTTCATCGGTTTTTACTGCACTATGGGCGATTGAGGATGAACCAATTCCAGCCTCATTAGAAAAGGAAGCTCGTTGAAATCCGACGATTAAAACTCCGAGAAAGCCTCCTTTAAGAGCTTCTGGATAAAAGGCTCCATTGAAGATTATTTTAAGTACTTCTGGAATTTCGCGGTAATGCATGCCTATAATTATTAAAGCTGATCCTATATAAATTATTGCCATTATTGGTACAATCTTGCTGGTAACTTTTGCAATACTTTTGATTCCTCCAATGATAACAAAGCCAACCAAAACGGCTAAAAATAATCCAACTAAGGCGCCTTGTCCATCTAAAATGGGAAACAGAAGCGCAAATTGTTGAAACGTTTGATTTGCCTGAAACATATTACCTCCGCCAATACTTGCACCAATCAAAAAGAAGGCATAGATTAACGCTAATCCTTTCCCAAAATTAGCTAAGGGGATATTAAAAAATTTTCTTGTTTTAAAAGCATTGCTCAGGTAAAACATCGGACCACCAGATACGATTCCTTCAGAACTTATATTACGATATTTTACACCTAAAGTAACTTCAGTAAATTTAAGGGTCATGCCTAAAATTCCGGCAATAATCATCCAAAAAGTAGCACCAGGGCCACCAACAGTTATGGCAATGGCAACTCCTGCAATGTTCCCAAGTCCCACTGTTCCTGAAACCGCAGTAGCTAAGGCTTGAAAATGCGAAACTTCTCCCTTATGATCGGGATGATCAAATTTGCCCTGAATCAAATGAATGGCATGTCGCAATGCTCTGAAATTAATAAACTTCATTCTTAAGGTAAAAAATAACGCACCCAAAACCAACCAAACTACAATGAGAGGAATGTGTTTTTCGATGGGCTTGTTACTGCTATCTAGGATGGGCTTGCCAGTATTGTCATAGACCAATGGATCATATATTCCAATGGTCGAAAATGGGTCGAAGAAAAGAAACTGATAAATGATAGCAACCTTTGGCGCAAACCAATGGTCAATTTTTTCGCTTAAGCTTGGCGGGAAAGTTGCAGTTTGCAAGGTGTCAGAAGACTGATTTTGGGCATAACTTGCCGATAATATAAGTTGTAATAGAACAATAAAAATAAACTTTTTCATGCAATATGCTTTAGGAGTATAGTATTATCTAAATTAATGTTTACTCAAACTCTAACGCAGAGTCCATAGATTAGAGCAAAGGTAAAAATATTATTTTGATTAAAAGCTATCTATCAATAAATGGTTCCATTTCAGTATGAAGTAGTTCCCACTGTTCAAGCAATTGGGTCACGGTTTCCTTTTTCGATTCGTAGTTTTTAAAAAACACTTCATCAAAAACGATACTTTCATTTGGGTTTGATAGTTGTTGGTCTAAAAGGGCAATTTCATTTTCTGTTTCTTCAATAAGTTGCTCTATTTTTTCAATTTCCTTTTTCAGTTTTCTTAACTGTTTGTCGTTTTCTTTTTTCTCAAGAAACTGCATTTTATTATCTGAAATCTCCTTTTGTTGAGAAAGGTTGTTCTTTTCCTTTAACTCAAGTTGTTGAAGGTTTTCAAGTTTTCTTTTTTCTAAAAATTCCTCTATACCCCCAAGGTGTTCTTTAATAGTTTGGTTTTTAAATTCAACGGTTTTAGAACAGAGCCCAAGTAAAAAATCGCGGTCGTGGCTAACAATAATGAGAGTACCATCGTAATTGAGAAGAGCACTCTTTAGAATGTCTTTCGATTGCATATCAAGGTGGTTGGTAGGTTCATCCAAAACCAATAGATTTACGGGTTCGAGCAATAATTTAGCCAGAGCCAATCTTGAGCGTTCGCCTCCACTCAAAACTTTTACTTTCTTGTCGATGTCCTCACCAGAGAATAGGAAACTACCTAAAATACTTTTTACTTGCTTGCGAATGTCCCCCACTGCCACATGATCAATAGTGTCGAATACGCTTAGGTTCTCGTCTAGAGTATCGGCCTGATTCTGTGCATAATATCCGATTTTAACGTTGTATCCAAGATTGATTTGGCCATCAAATTCAATGAGTTGAAGAATGGATTTGGCAAGGGTAGATTTGCCTTCACCATTTCGACCCACAAAAGCCACAAATTCGTTTTTTAGCATTGTAAAGTCTAAAGGTTTTAAAATCACTTTAGAACCATAAGATTTGGCATAGGATTTTGCCTCAACCACAACTTTTCCTGAGTTGGGCGCAGGTGGGAATTTGAAATGGATGCTTTTTTTATCGATCAAATCAACTTCCTGATTGTCAATTTTTTCGAGCTGCTTAATGCGAGATTGAACTTGCTTGGCTTTGGTAGCCTTATACCGAAAACGCTCAATAAAATCTTCTACTTCTTTTATTTCTTTCTGTTGGTTGTTGTATTTGGCAATTTGCTGATCCATTAATACTTTACGTTGCAACACATATCCACTGTAATTGGTTTTATAATCATAAATACGACCCTTGGTAATTTCAATAGTTCGTGTGGTGACTGCGTCCAAAAAGGCTCGATCGTGCGATACCAAAATGACGGCTCCTTGGTAGTTGGAAAGAAAATCTTCAAGCCACATAATCGATTCTATATCAAGGTGGTTTGTAGGCTCATCAAGCAGAATAAGATCGGGCTTTTTAAGTAAGATCTTTGCCAATTCAATGCGCATTTTCCATCCTCCACTAAGCTCTTCAACGGGCTTCTCAAATTCGGAAGGATCAAACCCTAAACCGATCAAGACTTTCTCTGTATTTGCCAACCTACTTTGTGCATCCAAAAGGTGCAATCGATCGTTGGCATGGTTCAAAGCTTCGATTAGGTTGAGGTATTCGGAGCTTTCGTAGTCGGTTCGCGAGTGAATTTGATGGGTTAAAATCTCTAAACTTTTTTCTAACGCTACCACTTCTTCAAAGGCCAGCAGCGTTTCTTGGAGTATATTTAGTTTAGACTTAGCACTCATGTGCTGAGGAAGATAGCCAACTTTTTTAAACTTTGGAATAAGAATATTACCTTCAGTAGGTTCTGATTTTTGAGCAAGGATATTAAGCAATGTAGTTTTGCCAGCGCCATTTTTTCCTGTTAAACCAATGCGATCCTTTTCGTTTATCAAAAAGGTAATACCAGAAAAAAGGGACTCTCCACTAAATCTAACCCCAAGGTTAATTACATTATACATTACTTCTGGTTTAGGGTTGTAATAAAATCGGTCAATGTTAGCAGTTGAAAACTATTGTAATCGAGGGTGGAATTGGGTAAGACCTCGAGCCTTTGAAATTCAAATATTGTTTCTTCCTCCACCAGGACTTCATGGATTTGAGTACTTATACTCATTGGAAAATCTTTTGGTCCACCCAGGGGGATGCAAATGGGTATGTAGGAGTACTCCTTGTTAGATGCAAAAGAATATTGTTTCAGAATTTCCATCAATTCAAGCAAAGATTTGAGCGTTTTAGGATGAATTTCGCTGTAAAACATAGCTTCAAACTTGACGGTATCCTTATTGAGGTTTAATCCGATGTCTCTGCCTACCGTACAGTATAGATTGAGTATTGATTTCTTTTTCTTTTCAAATGTTAAAGGTGGGCGAGGTAATGTTCCTTGCAACTCTAATACGCTATCTCTAAGAAATAACTTGTATGCTACTAATGAGCTAACTAAAGATTCAGTATTGGCTTCATTGGAGTCTAAATGAAATTCATGGAGTTTATATTCGTAATATAATCGAATTTGTTGGTGAAATTCGTCGACAGTACCTTGCCATTTAGTTTTTAAGGGTTTATAGAATATTTGTATAATTTGAATTTCAGGTTCAATGGAAAGGATTATTTCGGAATTTTCGAAACTAGCCTTATGGCTGCTAGCTTGAATCGTATTTAAAAAACGAAGGTCTTGTTTTTCAAATTGGAAGTTCATTATTACCGCTTTTTGAGCCATAAGTATTTGAGGCAAAAGAAGAAGAATGCCAATTATAATTCGTAAAAAGAGATTTATCATTTAATTTTATTCAAAGGTGAAAGTAATCCAAGCCATTTTACTGGATAGTTTATCAATATTAGTGGTGTAGATCGTGTTTTCTTGATCGAGCACATTTACTAAACCATAGGCCATTTGGAGCTCAACCCCAAATTTGAAATACTTCATGTAAAAGTCAAATCCAACGCCTCCAGTAACCATAAAATCATGAGGATTTAATTTAATTACAACGTCGTCACTGGTGCCTTTTTTCTTTTTTTGCGAGGCTAAATCATAGCTATATCTAACACCGCCCAGCACAAAGGTGCGGATATTATTTAAGTTACGGTCAAAGCGTTTTGATTTGTATTTCAGCGTGAGGGGAAGATCGAGAAAGGTGCTTTCAACGGTTTTAACAAAATGCTCCTCTTTGTTGGGGCTAGTTACGATGTAGTATTCCAAGCTTCGTTCTCCGAAACTAAGAGTAGGTACAAATCGGAGATCAAGGTATTTAACAAGGCGTTTGTTGGCTACAATTCCAATGTTAAAGCCCAAGCTGTTGTTGGGATACATAATTCTAAGAGTAGTATCGTAACTCGCCTGATCCACAGGATGAAGGTTGAAATTCATAACATTGATGCCTAAAGAGAATCCAAAATGCCAGCTTTTCTCATCGTAAGTGGGTAAGTTCTTTGGCAAATATTGAGCTTTGAGGGAGCCAATAAATGTCATCATTAATAAGCTTAAAAGCAGTCGATTCATCTTTGTGGGTATTATTTCGATATTCCTTTTCAATATTAAAAGTGGTACAAATATATAAGTACAGAAACCAAAGTAGGATAAAATTTGGAAAGTTTTATGGTTTTACGCCTGTATAGATGCATGCTATTCCGGAGCTTAACGACTTATACGAGGTTTTGGTATATCCCGATTTGTTCATCTCAGTTAAAAACTGCTCAAATGCGGGAAATATTTTTACCGATTCGGGGAGATAAGTATAGGCATTAGCATCGTTTGAGACTAATTTCCCAAATACGGGTAGAATGTAGGTTGAGTAGAATTTATAGAGTTGCTTCATTGGAAAATGGCGTGGATATGCAAACTCGAGCACGATAAGCATTGCCCCTGGCTTGAGAACCCTGTTAATTTCTTCCAAGCCTTTTTGAAGGTTCATAAAGTTTCTAACCCCAAAACTAACCATAGCGAGATCGAAGGAATGGTCTTCAAAAGGGAGGTTTTCGGAGTCTCCAAGCAGGAGTTTTATTTTTTGGTCAAGGCCTTTGTTCTTAATTTTAACTTCCCCAACACGCAACATGGCTTCAGAAATATCTACTCCAATAATGCTTTGAGCTTTTGATTTTGTGGCTAAAATAGCTAAATCACCCGTGCCCGTTGCCACGTCTAAAATGCGATTTGGATTTTGAGTTTTGATTATTTTTAGAACCTGGTTGCGCCAATAATAATCAATGCCAAAGGAAAGAAAGTGATTCAAAAAATCATAATGTCCGGCAATACCATTAAACATGTTTCGCACTTTCTCTTTCTTGTCTTCCCCATGTAATTGGGATAGATGTGGTTGATTATCACTCATATATAATATGTTTCGTAGATTGCAAAGGTAGGTTTTAATTGGTTAGTCAAAACGTCTTTTGCTAAAGATTTTTCGGTGGTGTGACGATTTGGTTTTTGGAGTATTCTCAAAGGGTAAAATCTGGTGTGAAAGGCTCATAAGTACTAGTGTTAAAACCCAAATAAAATCCCAAAATTTCCAGCTTAAAGCTCCAGCTTTTAAAAACATTTGGATGCTCTCCATATTCATTGCAGTGAGGTAAAAATAGAAAAGCTCCAAAGGGTTTCCGTTTTTATCGATATAGGACGATAGAAACCAATCCCAAAGGTGTTCAAACATCAAATATTTGGCAAGTAAATACGACCAAAACGAGAATATCAAGCTCCACAGTATTTTTATTACATCGTCTTTTGATTTCATAAAAAGGTAGGCTAACAATGCCTGAGTGCCGCCATAAAAGACCACTAAAATACCAACTTCGTTTGAGAGTTGATAGCCCACAAAAAAGCCAATAAATGCCATAATCATTGCCGCTGCAAGTGCAAGAACCAAATAAGGTAATGGGTTTAGATTTAGCTTTTGAATGAAAAAGCGAAGTTGAATATGTATTGCCATTAGCGGTTGTACCCAATCTGAATTACTGGATCGATATCGGTGTAGTGAAAGGATAGATGAAATACATATTCGCTTTGTAAGGCGGCAAATTCTTGGTCATTAAGGTCTTGGATTTCTTTTTTGAAGGTCATTTTGGAAAATTCACGGGCGCTACTGACAAAACCTAAAATGGATTGATAAAGGATGGGATTGAGTTCTTCAAAGGTCGTCACTTTTTGAGAGCAAATCCAAATTCCGTTACCGAATGCTCCTGGACTGTAATTGGGATCTGATCCATTGCTTAGGAGTTGCTTTTTAACATAAGAAGGAATAGAATCCACCTCAGTAAACTCATTTTCAATCTTTAAGTTATGGTGTTCTTTTATAATTTCCAAAATCATTTTGTCATCGTACATGCCTTTAAAACAGGGATTTGGATCAATGCCTATGGCAATGGTATTTTGATTAGAATCAGCACTCCACTGACGTTTTTTTAAATCGAAATAAGCCAAGGGCCAGGGCATTTGTTCTGCTTGGTCCGCATTGGAACAATAAACAGAATCCATCTGAGCTAAAAGGTTGCCAAGATTGTTATTGTTTTCAATGACAATGGGAATAGAATGATAGGATTGTACAAAAAGACTCTTTTCTCTTTCATTAAGTTTAAGGTTATCTGAACAACTTACTACTAAAAGCGTCAGTATTAAAACCAATGGGAACAAAACGACTATTCTTTTCATATCAAATGCATGTTAATCAATAGAATAATTGGTAAAACGCTCATAAAAAGGTTGCTTAAAAGTTAAGCACTTTCATGGCTTCCAATTTGAGCTTATTTGCGTCAATGGGGACTACACCTACTTGTTCGCAAACAATTCCGCCAGCTAAATTGGCTAAATGCGAAGCATTTACAGCAGTCATGCCTTGCGTGAGGGCTAAAGTTAAAGTGGCAATGACGGTGTCGCCAGCCCCAGATACATCGGCTATGTTTCGAACTATTGCGGGAATATGGGTTTGGGTATTTTTTTCACAAACGAGAACGCCATGTTCTGATAGCGTAACCATCACTATTTCGATATTTTGTTTTTGCATAAGGTTCAGTGCTGCAAGGCGAATCGACTGAATATTCCCCACTTCAATATCCAATCCTGTACCCTCCTTGAGTTCCTTGAAATTGGGCTTCAACAAAGTTAAATTGGAATAGGCAGAAAAATTTCGTTTTTTTGGATCAACAGTGACCACAATATTTTTTTTGCGAGCCAAAGTAGTAATGGTTTTTATTAAACCAGGGGTAATGCTGCCTTTGTCGTAATCTTCAAAAATAATGGCATCTATTTTTTTTGTATTCATAAGCTCTTCGATCTTATTCGTTAAGCCTTTTTCTTCATTTCTATTGATAGGGAGTGTGGTTTCTTCATCCACACGCAGCATCTGAACATTGTTTCCTATTACCCTAAATTTAGTGGTTGTGGGTCGGTTTTCGCTGCGAAT